>JBBSMV010000047.1:0-14044 GCA_038232975.1 Rhodothermales bacterium | reverse complement strand
CGGAGGAACGCCGCATCGTGGACCTTTTCGAGCGGGAGGCGGAGGCTGTATGAAACTCGGCGAGCAAACCGTGCAGTGGCTCACGTCGCTGCGGATGAACAAGTTCAACGGCGAGCCTCGGCCTCACAAACCTGTGCTCCTGCTGGCGGTGCTGGAGCTTGCAGAGAACGGCCAACTCAGGCAGAACGAAGTCCACTTCGGCCCAGCACTGTTCGAGTATTTCGACGAATACTGGCGAGCCGTCGCGGGAGACGAGGTCGGGAAGATCGAGTATCCGTTCTGGTACGTGAAGTCGGAGCCGTTCTGGACCCTCGTTGCGCTTCCCGGGCAGGACGAAGCCGTTCACAAGAAGAGGTCGAGTCCGGTATCGGGGAAGTGGCTGCGCGAGCACGTAGCACACGCCCGACTGCATAGCGAGCTGTTCGAGGCGATGCAGGGCGAGGACGCGCGCGATCAGATGCGCGGTATCCTCGTTGCGGCGCACTTCCCGGAGAAGAAGGAAGCCGTCGAGCGCATCCGCGAGTTCGAGCAGAGCGTCTACCGCTACACGCAAATCATCCGGCGCTGGAGCGAACCGGGGGCGCTGTACCGTACTGCTCCCGAGCACGTCCGCGACGCCGCCTTCCGTCGCGTCGTGACGAGTGCCTACGACTACACCTGCGCCGTAAGCGGCGTTCGCCTCACGCTCCCGGCAGGCGGGACGTACCAGCTCGTTCAAGCCGCGCACATCCACGATTGGGCCGTCTCGCACGACGACGATCCGCAGAACGGAATCGCCCTCAGCCCGAACTATCACTGGCTGTTCGAGCGCGGCCTGTTCACGCTTGATGAGAAGTGGCGCGTCAACGTATCGCCTGCTGCGCGCGACTGTGCCGGGACGGTCGACGAACTACTGACACAGTACCGGAGGCAGCAGATCAACCTGCCTCCCGACAAATCGCTGTGGCCCGGTCAGGACTATTTAGAGTGGCACCGGGCGAATAAGTACCTCCGCGAGTAGCCATAAGTCCGAACGCGAGCGCACAGCTAAGTGACGGCTCCGGCACGAGGAGGCACGCGCCGAACACTCCCCTGAGCAGCACGCTACCCACGTTGTCCGGCAGCGGGCGGAGTCGGAGGGGCTAGAGTCCGAGAGCGACCGGCAGGAGGCCGAACCGACCGCAGAGCGCGTCGAGAGCCTGACCGAGCTGCTCACGCGCGAGGCGGACATCCCCGAGCCGGACGCCCGTGAGCTTGCTGCCGAGCTCGTCGAGTCGGGGCTGAAGTTCGAGTTCGTCGACACCCGCTTCGAGTCCACGGCCTTTTTCTCGGTCGAGCGCAACGGCGGCCTCTTGCTCGTCAAGCTCAACACGACCCATCCCGCCTACCAGCACCTCGTCGAAACCCTCGAACGCGACACGCGCGACGCTTCGGAGGCCGACCTGCGCGAGCGACTGACGGCCGCGCGCGACGGTCTCCGCCTCCTGCTCATGGCGTGGGCGCGCTACGAAGACGAAGCATCGGGGATGAAGGAGGACCGCCTGAAGGACGTCCGGCAGGAATGGGGCCGCATCGCCCGTGATTTTCTCCGCAGTGGTGAGTAACTGAGTGGCCTGCTAAAAAGGCCCCGCCCAGCATCTGCCGGGTGGGGCCTCGTGGCTGCATGAGGGTGTGGGGCAGCAGACAGGGACGCGCCAGTCTCAGGCGTGCGTGGCGGCGAGGAGGTCTTCGAGCTCGGCGGGCTTCGGCAGCTTCACCTCCTCGCCGGAGAGCGTCGCGTCGAGGTAGAAGCGGGCGAAGGCGGCGCGCTCGTCGGCCGAGGCGTCGGCCTCGTCGAAGGCGTCGGAGAAGTCGTCCCACTGCGACTGCGCCAGGCGGCCGGCGACGTAGTGGGCGAGCAAGGCGGGGAGCGCGGGGCGGGCAGCGAAGGGAGCGGTCATGGCAAGGGGGAGTGTTGGGGAAGGGGAATACCGCAGGGGAGTGCCGTCTCTTCTCCAACTCGCGTGCCAACTTCACGAAGCCTTAGTCCGCACGCAACAGCGCCTATTTCTGGTAGGGAGCGGGTTCCAATTCGCCCCGACAGCTTGTTCAATTTCTCCTGAGTCGAGCGTCTCGGGTGAGTCGAACGTCTCGGGTCGGGCGTCTCTCTGACTGAACCGGAGCCGGCCGGCACGCCGGGCGTTGTGACCGAATCCGTCCGCTCTCTCCTCGCCTTATGCTCCCCGCCGCCGATCTCCCCGGACTCCGACGCCTCGCCCGCTACGACGCCTGGGCGAACCGGCACCTCGCCGCCGCGCTCCGCGACGAACACAACCGACCGCGTCGCCTCCTCGCCCACGCCGCCGCGTCCGAGCTCGTCTGGCTCCGCCGCATCGAGGGCACGCAGCCTTCGACCGCGACCGCCGACTTCTGGCCCGACCTCGACGCCGAGGCGTGCCGTGCCCTCGTCGAGCGCGCCGCCGACGCCCTCGGCACGCTCGTGGACGGCCTCGGTGCCGACGGTCTCGAACAGGAAGCGGTCTACCAAAACTCGAAGGGGACCGCGTACCGCACGCCCGTGGCCGACGTGCTGACCCACGTCTTCCTCCACAGCCACTACCACCGCGGGCAGGCCGCCGCCGCGCTCCGCGCACTCGGCGTGGCCCCGCCGTGGACCGACTTCATCGCCTTCTGCCGTCTCTGAGTCGGGAGTCAAGAGTCGGGAGTCAAGAGTCGGGAGTCTGGTCAGACCGAGAAGGCTCCCGACCCTCGACTCATGCCAGCACGATCTCCTTGCGGAGGCGGGCGACGGGGACGCCGAGCTGCTCGCGGTACTTGGTCACGGTGCGCCGGGCGATCTGGAAGCCGCGCTCCTCGAGCATCGAGGCGATCTTCTGGTCCGAGAGCGGCTTCTCCTTGTCCTCCTCGGCCACGATCCGCTCGATGATGGCCTTGACCTCCTTGTTGGAGATCTCCTCGCCGCTGTCGGTCGAGAGGCCCTCGGAGAAGAAGTACTTCAGCTCGTAGACGCCCCACTCGGTCTGGACGTACTTGCCGTTGACCACGCGCGAGATCGTCGAGATGTCCATCCCGATCTTCTCGGCCACGTCTTTGAGGATCATCGGCTTGAGGTTGCCCTCGCCTTCGCGGAAGAAGTCCTCCTGCAGCTCCACGATGGCGTGCATCACCTTGAGCATCGTGGCGCGGCGCTGGTTGACCGAGTTGATGAACCACCGGGCGCTCTCCATCCGGTTCTTGAGGAACTGCTTCGTGTCGTCCTTGCCGCCGGAGGTACCGCTTCGAGCTTTGCCGTTGCTGCCGGTGCCGTTGGTGCCCCCGCCCTTCTTGCCCTTCGGGGCGGAGAGCTGGTGCCACATCTGGCGGTAGTGCCGGTTGATCCGCAGCTCGGGCGCGTTGCGGCCGTTGAGCGAAATGATGAACTCGCCGTCGACGATCTCGACGGTGTAGTCCGGGGTGACGTAGTTGGTGCCGGCGGCGAAGGCCCCCTCGCCCGGTTTCGGGTCGAGACGCTGGATCAGGTCGAAGGCTTCCTTGAGCTCCTCCTCGTGGAGGTCGTGCTTGCGGAGGAGCGTGTCGAAGTGTTTCATCGTGAACGCCTTGTAGGTGTCGCGCACGATGTCGATGGCGGTCTCGCGCCCGTCCACGTCGTCGGGCATGGCTTCGAGCTGGACGAGGAGGCACTCGCGGAGGTCGCGGCTGGCGATGCCGACGGGGTCGAGCCGCTGGAGGCGCTTGAGCACGGCCTCGACGTCGTCGTCGGTGAGCATCAGGCCCTGGCTGAACATGATGTCGTCCACGATGGACTCGATGGGCCGGCGGAGGTAGCCGTCCTCGTCAATGGACCCGATGATTTGCTCAGCAATAATCTCCTGGGTTTCGTCGAAGTCGAGCATCCCGATTTGGTCGCGGAGGTACTCGGCCATCGAGGACTTGTAGGGCATCGGGATCTCGTACTGGTCCTCCTCGGCCGAGTGGTCCACGCGGGCCTTGTAGCCGTAGAGGTCGTCGGAGCTGTTCAAGAACTCGTCCCAGTCGAACTCGTCCTCGCGGTCGCCCTCGGCCTCGCGCTCCTTCTCAGCCTCTTTCTCCTCTTTGGCCTGAAGCTCGTCGTCGGCCTCGGTCTGGACGACCTGCTCCTCTTCCTCCTCGCCTTCCTCGAGGAGCGGGTTGATCTCCATCTCCTCCTTGATCCGCTGCTCGAGCTCCAGCGTGGGGAGCTGCAGCAGCTTGATGTACTGAATCTGCTGGGGCGATAGCTTCTGCTGAAGCGACTGCTTTTGCTGGAGGTTTAGCATGGCGGAGTGAGGGAAAGGGTGGGGCTACACGTCGAAGAGCACGGCGGCGCGCTCGATGCAGGCAGCCCGGAACTGCTCGTACCAGGCTGCGCCGTATTTGCGGGTGAGAGGAGCACGGAGAAAATCGTAGAGCTGGACTCCCTGGCGGCGACCGCGCCGGACGGCGGGCGCGCACAGCTCGATCTGCTCGTAGTTGAGCACCTCGGTCCCGCCGACGGCCTCGACGCGGACCGGGAAGAGGTGGCACGAGAGGGGCTTCTCGAAGTCGGTCCGCCCCTCATGGTACGCCCGCTGGAGCGCACACTTGGCGATGGGCCGCTTCGGGTCGCCTTCGTAGACGACAAAGACGCACTCGCGCCCGGCGACGCAAGCGGTCCCGTAGTGGCCGGGTTCCTCGTCCACCCACACGCCCTGCTCCTCGATGACGGCGAGGGCTTCGGGGCGGAGGTCGCGCGCGACGGCCGGGAGGAGGCGCTCGAGCGCGGCGCGCTCGTCGGGTTCGAGGGGCGCGCCACGGTCGCCGTGGACGCAGCATCCGCCGAGGCACCGGCCGAGGTGGCAGGCGAACGGGGCGTCGAGGACCGCGTCGGAGATAAGGATATCGTCAACTGCAAACATGGTACCAAGAGACTACGGCCCACAGTGGGCCGCTGTCAACGGTATCGGGACCGGGCGGGCGTTTTTTAAAGCCGAGCGGTCTTTAAAGAGCGGAAGGGGTGAAGAGTGGCAGGGAGGAAGAAAGGCACAGCGGTGAATCCTGACATCTTCCGCTCTTCCTGTCTTTCAGCCTTCCGCTCTTAAAGCCTCTTCCGCTCCTCCGCTCTCCCACGCTCTTGCCAAGCGACACGGGGCTGTCAGCGGCCGGACGTACCTTGCGCCGATCCCGCCCCTAGCCGCCCTCCGCCGATGGAAAACCGCAACCTGGTCTCCGCCCAGCCCGCGCGCGCCGAGGAGGACTTCGAGAAGAAGCTCCGCCCGCAGTCGCTCGACGAGTTCGTCGGGCAGCAGAAGATCAAAGACAACCTCCGGGTCTTCATCACCGCTGCCCTCCAGCGCGGCGAGTCGCTCGACCACGTCATGCTCTCCGGGCCGCCGGGGCTCGGCAAGTGCATCACGCCGGAGAGCCTCGTGCTCACGGCGTCGGGATGGGTTGAGTTTTCGGAGCTGATCCCGGAGGGGATGCAGCCGGGCGAGAGCCGTCCGGTCGCTATCGACGTGTTCGGCGTAGGCGGGCTGGAGCCGGCTTCGCATGTGTATTGCAGCGGGCGTGTGCCGACGCTTCGCCTCCAGACCCAGGCCGGCTTCGAGTTGGAGGGAACGCCGCACCACCCCGTCCTCGTCGCCTCGGCGGAGGGGCCGACGTGGAAGCGCCTCGGCGCGCTCACGCCGGAGGACCACGTCGCCGTAGCACGCGGCGCGCGCGTGCCGGGCGCAACGCACCGGGCGATGTGGCACCCGGATGGGAACGCCGATCGGCAAGCGCGCTCCGAGCGCGTCGTTCAACAGGTCTACGCGACGCTGGCGCGGCGGCTCGGGCGAGCGCCTGCCCGCGTCGAGCTTCGCGCCGCCTACGGTCACGCCGCCGGGGCGGGGCCTACCGCGAATCCGGAGCAGACGGCGCAGCGCCTGGGCCTGCTGCTCAGCGACGGCCGACGCTTGACCACCGCTCCGGTAGATGCCCTCGCCGTCGAGGCAATGCCGCCTCAGGGCCGGGAGATTACCCTTGACGCGGACCTCGCCTACCTCCTCGGAACTGTGGTGGGTGACGGGCACGTTGAGAAAGGCTCGCTGGCCCCAGCCTTCGTCGTAGCGTGCAACGAGCCGGAGATGCAGCGCGAGTTGGGGCGAATCGCTCAGAAGCATTTCGGCCGTGGGGTCCTGCCTGCACGGTATGGGGAGGCCTCGCCCCGGCTCCGGTTCTCCCAGACCATCGGCCGGCTCTGCGCCGAGTTTGGGCTGACGCCGGCAGGCGCGGCGGACAAGACGGTGCCGCGCGCGGTCCTCGCTGGCTCGCCCGAGGTAGTCAGTGGGTTCCTCCAGGGCCTCTTCGATGCGGACGGGCACGCCCGCGCCGACGGGGTCGAGCTAGGGACGCGCTCGGAAGCGCTCGCATCGCAGGTGCAGCTCCTGCTCGCCGGCCTCGGCATTATCGCCTACCGGAAGCAGACGCGCAAGGCCGGTGCCCCGTTCTGGACGCTCTTCATCGGCGGCAGCGACGCGGTCCGGTTCTACCGAACAGTCGGGTTCCGTCTCTCCCGAAAGCAGGCCCGCGCAGCCGAGATGCCCGAGCGCCGGGGCTGGAGCCGGAGCGAGCTGGTCCCCGGCGCGGCGCGCCTCTTGCGGAGGCTCCTGCAAACGTCGGGACCCCACCCCCGCGCCGTCCACAAAGCGTTCGGGCACGTCGTCCGAGGTAACCGAACGGTCAGCCGGACGCAGGCCGTTCGCCTCCTGGCCCTGCTCCCGGAGGGCGTCCGCGAGATGCCTGCCTACGCCCCGCTCGCGGCCCTCCTCGACCCCCGCTTCGTGTGGGACCGCGTGGTCGCCACGGAGCCGTCGGAGTCCGAGGCGTATGACTTCGTCGTGCCCGGCACGCACTCGTTCGTCGCCGGCGGGATCGTCAACCACACCACGACCCTGGCCGCGATCATCGCCGAGGAGATGGGCGCGGCCTTTAAGACCACGAGCGGCCCGGCCCTCGACAAGCCCGCCTCGATCGCCGGCATCCTGACGAACCTCGACGAAGGCGACGTGCTCTTCATCGACGAGATCCACCGGATGAGTCCGATCATCGAGGAGTACCTCTACTCGGCGATGGAGGACTACGCCATCGACATCCTGATCGACTCCGGCCCGAGCGCCCGGAGCGTCCGCATCTCGCTGCCGCCGTTCACGCTCGTCGGCGCTACGACCCGGAAGGGCCTGCTGACGGCCCCGCTCCGCGCCCGCTTCGGGATCGACTTCCGCTACGACTACTACACGGCCGAGCTGCTGCGCAAGATCGTGCTGCGCTCGGCGGCCATCATGGGCGTTGAGGTCGAGGAGGACGGTGCGCACGAGATCGCCCGCCGCAGCCGGGGCACGCCGCGCATCGCCAACCGGCTGCTGCGCCGGGCGCGGGACTTCGCCGAGGTCGAGGGCGAGGGCCGGATCACCCGGCGGCTCGCTGACTACGCGCTCAACGCGCTCGAGGTGGACGAGGCCGGCCTCGACGAGATGGACGCCCGGATTCTGCTGGCGCTCATGGAGAAGTTCGACGGCGGGCCGGTCGGCGTGAGCACCATCGCGGTCGCCGTCAGCGAGGACCCCGGCACCATCGAGGAGGTCTACGAGCCGTACCTGATCCAGGAGGGCTTCCTGGCGCGGACCCCGCGCGGGCGCGTCGCCACGCCGCGCGCCTACGACCACTTCGGGCTGCGAACGCCGGCCAAGCAGTCCGACATCTTCGACCTCGGCTGACAGGAGCTTTTAGCTGTTGGCTTTTAGCTCGCCGTCTCTTGCGATCCTGCCAAAGCCAACAGCCAAAGGCTAATAGCCGGAAGATTTTTACGGCTCCTCCGTCTCGACAGGCTCCGCCGGGGCCGGCGTTTGGAGCGTGTCCGGCACAACCTCGTCGTAGAACGAGGTGTCCATCCCGCGCGTCCCGAGGATCACCAGGATCGGGAAGATGAAGAACACGACGGCGATGTAGCCGAAGGCGTAGGCCCGGTTGCGGACGGCCAGCTCGCCGAGCTTCTCGGCCAGCCAGATCGGGACGCGCCGGATGGCGGGGACCGGCCAGAGGATCAGGACGCCGAAGACGTTGAAGCAGAGGTGCGCGAAGGCGACCGTCAGCGCCGCCTCGCCGCCGAGGCCGCCGTCGGCCAGCACGAGCGCCGCCAGCAGCGCCGTGATCGTGGTCCCGATGTTGGCCCCGAGCACGAACGGGAAGATCTGCGCCACCGTCACGATCCCCGCGCCCACCATCGGGACCATTACGCTCGTCGTGATGGACGAGCTCTGGACCATGACCGTGATCAGGATGCCGAAGGCAAACGCCGCAGCGGGCCGCCCGAAGACGTACTTGTGCAGCAGCCGCTCGCTGCGCCCGAGCAGCAGCGCCCGCAGCAGCTTGACGAGGTAGCGAAGCGCCACGAACAGCCCGACCGCCCCGACGGCGAGGACCACGATCCCGCTCTCGTGCGCCAGCCCGATGACCGCCTCGGCGATAGGGTCGGTGATGAGCTTGACCGGGCTGAGCAGGTCCGCCCCGCCGATCCCAGTGACGGCCTCCTCCAGCGCGTGCGCCGAGCGCGAGACCGCGCCGGTGAGCAGCTCCAGTGGGAAGAGGATCGCCACGGCCAGCAGGTTGAAGAAGTCGTGGACCGTCGCCCCGGCCATCGCCCGGCGGAACTCGTCCTTGCGCGTGATGTGGCCGAGCGAGACGATGGTGTTGGTGACGCTCGTGCCGATGTTGGCCCCCATCATAATCGGGATCGCCCCGGCGACGGTCAGCCCGCCGCCGGCCACGATGCCGACGACCATCGAGGTGACGGTCGAGGAGCTTTGGACGAGCGAGGTGGCGAGAATCCCGATGAACAGCCCGATGAACGGGTTGTCGGTCGTCCGCAGCAGCGTCTCGGCGAAGTCCTTGCCCATCAGCTTGAACGAGTCGCCCATCAGCTCCAGGCTGACGAAGAAGAGCAGCAACACCAGCACGAGTGAGAGGACCTGAAGGACGCGCTGAAGCATGGACGGCGGGGCAGGAGGGCGACGCCTACGTTACGAGGCGAGGTAACTTGCGAAAGTAGGCGGCGCGGTACGCGGCTCGTGTTACCGTACTGTTAAGCTCCCGCCGCCTCGCCGGGCCGGAACAGGCTCACGGCCGTCTGCCCGTAGCGCCGGCTGGTCTCGAGCGCAGGGTCTCCGTCGAAGCTTCGGTCCGCGCCGTGCTCGAGGACGAACAGCCCGCCCGGCGCGAGGCGCGGCAGCGCGAGGCCGGGCAGCCGGCCGAGCGCGGCGAGGGCATAGGGCGGGTCGGCGAGGATGAGGTCGTAATGCCCCGCGTCGCGCTCCAGGAAGCGCAGCGCGTCGGCGCGGTGGAAGGCGCACTGCGCCGCGAGGCCGAGCGCGTCGGCGTTGGTCCGCAGCGTGCCGAGGGCCGCGCCGCGCTCCTCGACGAAGACGGCCTCGGCCGCGCCCCGGCTGAGCGCCTCCAGCCCGAGCGCCCCGCTCCCGGCGAAGAGGTCGAGCACGCGCGCGCCGTCGAGCGCGACCCGGCTCTGGGCGAGGTTGAAGATCGCCTCGCGCGTGCGGTCGGTGGTCGGCCGCGTCGCGCCATTGGGAGCGCGGAGCCGGTGCCCCCGAAGCCTGCCGCCGACGATGCGCATGGGGGGCGGTGCGTGATTCGCGAGGCGTGAATCCGAGCGTCAGCGTTCCGGCGCACGCCCTCACGCGCCGCGTTTCGCCTATCACCCCAGCAGCGCGCCGAGGACGGGGACGTAGGCCACGAGCGCGAGCGCGTCGGCCCCGCTGCGGGCCGCGCTCAGCGTGTGCAGCGGGTTGAGCGGCTCGGCCTCCAGCCCGAAGAGCACCTCGAGGCCGGCGGCGGCCTCCGCGTCGGCGGGTTCGCCGTAGAGGAACAGCCGGCCGATCTCGGCCGTGCTCACGCCCAGCCGGTCCAGGAGCGCCGCAACGAAATAGGGGCCGTCGTCCTGCACGTCGGCCTCGGCGTAGTGCCCAGCGTGCCACGTCGCGCCCCGGCAGAGGGCGACCTCGGTGCGCTCGCCGTAGGTACCGACGGCGAGGGCGAACGGCGCGTCGGCGTCCGGCTGCAGCCGGGCGAGGACGGCGGCGGCGGCCTCCGTCGTGTCGGCCATCGTATGGGTCACCGTGCGCGCCTCGTCGCCGAGGCTCCCGGCGACGTGGGCCAGGCGGGCGTGGACGGCCTCGGAGAAGCGTAGCACGTGGTGCCAGTGCGCCCGGCGGCCGTCGGGCAGCGTCTCGATGCGGACGGGCGTAGTCTTGACGCGGACGGGCCGGGCAACGCTCGCGTCGGAGAGCATTGCGGCCTCCTGGCGGAGCTGCTCGAAGCGCTCGGCCGGCGGCATCGCCTCGGGCAGCGGCGCGAAGAACGACGTGCTGTTCCACGGGTGGACGGCGACGTGCAGCTGCCGGGTCTCCGAGCCGTCGAAGATCTCGCGGACCGCCGTCGAGACCGTGTCGAGGTGCCCCGGCCCGGCGAGGGCGAGGAGCGCGTCGGCCACGGCGAAGTCGAAGTCGCAGGCCCCGAGGCGGAGCAGCCGCGCCGCGCCGCCGTCGAGGGCGACCTCGGCGTAGCGCATCACCCGGCCGTGAAGCTCGATGCCGGCGCGCACCCCCATCTCGGTCGTCCCCCTCTGGCGTTGTCGGCGGCGGTGTCCCGCAGCGGCCGGGCTATTCCCAGCTCGCGGCGTTGAGCATCCCGGCGGCGCGCTCCGGGTCGTCGGTCCCGATGAAGTCGTCCGAGGCGGGGTCTTCGAGCAGGTAGACCGTCACGCCGGTGCTGTCGTCGCGGACGACGTCGAGGTTGAAGCGCTCGCCGGTGCGCGGGGAGTAGATCACCGAGTCGAGGTCGAGGGTCCGTCCGTCCTGGAGGCCGAAGATGCTGTCGCGCTTGGCGCTGAAGAACGGGTCGGTCCGCAGGACGGTCACAAGCGAGTCGAGCGAGCGCGGGTAGCGGTCGTAGCGGAACTCGTAGTTGCGCATCGCGTCGCGGATGAACCCCATGCGCTCGCGCGTCTCCCGGGTGAGGGTGAGGTCGCGCTCGTAGAGCTCCTGCGGGCCGCGGATGCTGCGGTAGAGCAGGAAGCCGAGCACGACGATCACGATTGCGAGCACGACCTGGACGGCGGTACGCACCGCGTTGTTCGCCAGAATAGCCATGGCACGAGGGACCCTGGTTGGGTGAGGGGGACGAGGTTGGTTCCGAGGTGAGCGCGGGCCACCCGGGTGAGAGGCGACGGGGACGGCGCGGCGGCAAAATACTTGGCGGCTTTCTCAAAAAGCAACCGGACGCGGAATACGGTGGGGATGTGGTGCCATTCCTCGGGCGAAGCGTGCTTCGCCCCTACAGGTGTGGGGCGCGACCGTGGGGGCATGCTCCGCGCTTCGCCGCTGTCGCTCTCCCCCCATTCCCCCACGCCCAGCCCTCCTTCGCGCGGAGCGCAACGGTCTCGGTAAATTGAACGGTTTTCTCCCGTCTCACCGATGCTCAAGACTGCACTCAGCGTCAACCTGAACAAGGTGGCGCTCCTCCGCAACGCCCGCGACCTCGACCTGCCGAGCGTCGAGCGCGCCGCGCGCCTGTGCCTCCGCGCCGGGGCCGACGGCCTCACGGTCCACCCGCGCCCGGACGAGCGCCACATCCGCCCGGCCGACGTGACGGTGCTGGCCGCGCTGCTCGCGGCCGAGGGCACGAGTGCCGGAGGCGGCGGCGCGGAGCTCAACCTCGAAGGCAACCCGTTCGCCGAGGCGGCAGGGACCTACCCCGGCTTCCTCGCCCTCGCCGAGCGCGCGCGCGACGCCGGGAGCCTGGCGCAGTGTACGCTCGTGCCCGACGCGCTGGGGCAGCGCACCTCGGACCACGGGTGGGACCTCGGCCGCGACGCCGGGCGGCTGCGGCCCGTCGTCGCAGCCCTCCAGCGCCTCGGCTGCCGCGTCAGCCTGTTCATGGACGCCGACCCCGAGACGATGGCCGCCGCCGCCGCCACGGGCGCGGACCGGGTGGAGCTCTACACCGAACCCTACGCCGCCGCCTTTGCCGCCGATGACGCCTCGGAGGTGCTCGGGCGCTTCGCCGCCGCCGCCGAGGCCGCGCGTGCGGCCGGTCTCGGGGTGAACGCCGGGCACGACCTGAACCTCGACAACCTCGGCCCCTTCCTCCGCGCGGTCCCCGGCGTGCTCGAGGTCTCCATCGGCCACGCCCTCACCGCCGAGGCGCTGTGGCGCGGCCTCCCCGCCGCCGTCGCCGCCTACCGGCAGGCCATACCCGAGCCGCTTCAGCAGTAGCCCGAGCCGGCAGTAGCCCGAGCGGCGGCTGCTCCGGCCTCCGGACGAAGTGCCCTGTGTCCTCCCGCCACACGGGCGTTGCGGGCGCAGCGAAGCAGGGTATTTCCCCGTGCCAAATGGGTACGCGGCGCTCCCCAGGGTGCCTCCCGTGCCCCAAGACGGGCGGCGGCCCGGAGGCGCTGCTGCGATTCTTGGGCGAGGGGTTGCGCGGCGCGGGATATTATGATATCATTAGCCCCATGTAAGCGCTTACATCCACCAGTTTCCGCGCCGTGGCCCTCACCATCTACGACATCGCCGAGCGAGCGGGCGTCTCGATCGCCACCGTCTCCCGAGCCTTCAGCGCGCGCACGCGCGTGGCCGAGGAGACCCGCGCGCGCGTCTTCGCCGTCGCCCACGAGCTGGGCTACGAGCCGAACGTCTCGGCGCGCAGCCTCGCCCGCCAGAGCACGCGCGTCGTCTCGGCCGTCGTCCCGATGCTGACCTCGTACTTCTTCATGGAGGTCATCCGCGGCGTGCAGGACCGCCTCTCGGAGATTGACTACGACCTCCTCGTCTACGCCTCGCGCGCGCCCGAGGAGGTGGACTCCCAGCTCGGCCGCGCCGTCCAGAAAGGCCGCGCCGACGGCCTGCTGCTCTGCTCGACGCCGCTCACCGGGGAGCGCGCCCGGAGCCTCCAGGCCAGCGGCCTCCCGGTCGTGCTCGTGGACTCGGTGCACCCGGACTTCGACTCGGTCTCGGTCGACAACTACGCCGGGGGCGTGACGGCGACCGAGCACCTGCTCGGGCACGGCCACGAGCGGATCGCCCTCGTCGCGCCGAACCCCGTCTCGGTGCCGGGTGCCGAGCGGCGGGCCGGCTACGAGGCCGCGCTCCGGGCGGCGGGCCACGCCCTCGACCCCGACCTCGTGGTGACGAGCGCCGACACCGAGCAGCACGGCTACACGCGCGAGGCCGGCTACGCCGCGATGCAGCGCCTCCTCGCGCTCGACCGGCCGCCCGACGCCGTCTTCGCCGCCTCCGACGTGCAGGCCCTCGGCGCGCTCCGCGCCGCGCGCGAGGCCGGCCTCCGGGTCCCCGACGACCTCGCGGTGATCGGCTTCGACGACATCCGCACCAGCGCCTACGTCGGCCTCTCGACGCTCAGCCAGCCGATGTACGAGATGGGCAAGCTCGCCATCGACAAGCTCATCCAGCGCATCGGCGAGCCGGAGCGCCCGGTCTCGCACACCACGTTCTCGGCCCACCTGATCGGCCGCGAGACGTGCGGGCACGCCGACGCCGGCAGCCTGCTCCCGACGAACGGACACGAAGACGGCCGGCCGCAGCCGCGCTCCGTATCCCCCTCCTGAGTCTCCCGCCCCTGAACGACCCTCTACGGCCCAGCCTCATGCCTCGACCTCCTACCACCGCTCGCACGCTCGCCCGCCTCGCCGCGGCCGTCCTGCTCGCCGTCCTCGCCGGCGGCACGGCGCAGGCGCAGTACGGCAAGGTCCGGGGGACCGTCACCGACGCCGCCACCGGCGAGGGGCTGCCCGGCGTCAACGTCTTCATCGAGGGCACCACCCAGGGCACCGCCACCGACTTCGACGGCAAGTACGCCATCATCGGCCTCCGGCCTGACACCTACGACGTGGTGTTCTCCTTCGTCGGCTACCGCAACGTGCGGGTCGAGGGCGTCCGCGTCAGCATTGACCTGACGACGACCGTGGACGCGGTGCTCGTCGAGGACGTGATCGAGGGCG
>JBBSMV010000046.1:0-14072 GCA_038232975.1 Rhodothermales bacterium | reverse complement strand
GGAAGCACGCTCGGCCGCAGCACGGAGCGCGACCCGGAGGCGAGAGCGGAGGCGGCGGTGCGGCGGAAGGCCCTCGATGAAACGAGGCGCGGACGGCGAGGCTGCAGCGGCTCCTAATCGGGTGCGGCTCAACAGAGGGCCGCTCAGCCGCACGGGGCAAGCAGCACGATGGTTGGACGAGGCAATGATAGCGACGCCGTCTGGACGAGCCGAGAACGCTGACGCCCCGTGTCGGCCTGCAGCGGCAGGTTATGTGGCCGTTTATATGAGACGCGGTTAGTGAGCCTCCCGAAGCATTCCGGCGAAGGCATCCGGTAGCGGGCTTGCCTCCACCGACCGGGCCGCCTCTTCAACGTCGTACTCGACCCGAACGAACTCGGCGCGGCAGTAATCCCGATCCGACTTCGGGCGCTCCGGGTCTACGGTCAGCAGCACGTAGCACGCACGGGGATCGCCGTCTTTCGGCTTGCCGACTGACCCGATGTTGATTGCGTGCCGGTACGCTGTCTGCCCGTCCTCGGTCTCGGCGGCGAGCGCCTTGTGATACGGCTTGTGTGTGTGACCGAAGAGCATCACGTCTGCTTCGGCGTCGTCCATTCGGCGGAGCAACGTCTTGTCGGGGCGATCCTCGAATAGATACTCGTTGATCCGGCGCGGGCTGCCGTGGACCATGAGCACCTCGACCGGCGCGGCGTCCGACTGGCGGGGCGCGGCAAGCGTCAGCCGGATGTGGCGCGCAAGCGAGCGGAGGTAGCGCCGCGTAGCCTCGGTGACGGCCTCGTTTGTGTAGGCGATGCTCTCGGCCCCGCGCGCCTTGTCCTCGTCGGTGACATAGGCGCACCCACAGTCGTCGGAGTTCAGGCCGACGCCTTCGTCGTAGTTACCTGCAATCGTGGGGATGCCGCGCTCCTGAATAGAGGTCACGACCTCGTTCGGCCACGTCGCGTACCCGACGAGGTCGCCGAGGCAGTAGACGGCGTCCACCTCGGCCCGACCGAGGCGGGCGTCGATGTCGCGGAGGACCGCTTCGAGAGCGGGGAGGTTGGCGTGAACGTCGGAGAAGATGGCGAGCGTAGTCGGCATGGCGAAGGCTGGTTTCGTTCAGGATGAAGTGGTGCGGCGGAGCGGCGTCGGCGCGTGGTCTCCGTAGACGGCACGGTAGGCCGGGACGGCGAGGAGCGCCCCGAGCACCGGACCGACGAGGTAGACCCACTGCGCCGCGAGATCGAGAGAGACGAGCGCAGGCGCGAGCGAGCGGGCCGGGTTCATGGACGCGCCCGAGATCGGCCCGCCCATGAGCGCCTCGAATGCGACGGTGCCGCCGATGGCGACGCCCGCGAGCAACCCTACCTCTTTCGCGCCCACGGCCACGCCGAGGATGACGAACATGAGAAAGAACGTCAGGACCGCTTCCAGCACGAGGCTCTGCACGGCGCTGCCCGTTGGGATTGTGGCACCGAGCGTCACAGCGTCCGGGAAGAGCGCCCACAGAAGGCCGCTCGCCACGAGCGCGCCCGCGATCTGAGCGAAGAGGTACGGCCCGACTTGGCGACCGGGAAAGCGGCCCGAGGCCCAAAAGGCGATGGTGACGGCGGGGTTGATGTGCGCGCCCGAGACTTCTCCCACGGCGTAGATCGCCGCCATGACCACAAGGCCAAACGTGAGGCCGACGCCGACGTGCCCGAGCGCGCCGGTCTGCGCCTCGACGACGATAGCGCCGGTCCCGGCGAAGACGAGCGCGAACGTACCGATGGCCTCGGCCAGACTCGCCCGCCAGACCGGAGCGAGTGTCGGGGGAGGATCAACAGCAGTCGGGTGATGCTCCATTGGGAGAGTCGGGAGTCAAGGCGTTCACGAATGCGCCGAAGTTGTCCGCGAGCGTGCGGAGGGCGTCGGCATCGAGGCAATAGCAGGTGCATGGCCCCTCAACCTCGCCCCGAACAAGTCCGGCGTCGCGAAGCGTGCGGAGGTGCTGGGAGACCGTCGCCTGTGCGAGCGGAAGCACGTCCACGATCTCGCCGCAAACGCAGGTGCCGCGCTGAGCGAGCGTTTGGAGGATGGCGAGGCGAGCGGGGTGAGCGAACGCCTTCGCCTGAGCGGCGAGGTGAGCAAGCTGGTCGGGGAAGAGGTCAGCCTTGTTCTGCATGATTATCGGCTATCGGCGTTATACGATAAGCATTTCGAGGGTCGGCGTCAACCGCGCCGAGGTGAGGCCACATAACAGAACAAGCTCAGCCGCGAAACGCAGCGCGAGCGAGGAGCGAGCAAAGTAGACGCCGACGCCGCAAAGAGGCAAGACCGCGAAGCGTTTCGTCGGCCTGCAGCGCTGGGTTGGGCCGCGCCCGCCGATTTGCCGCCGGACGACGGCGCGCGGCACGACCATGCGCGCCACGGTGAGACGAGCAGCCCGTTCTTCGGCCGGTCCGGGCACCACCGACGACGCAGCACGAGCCGACGCGGGGCACCCTCGACGACGGCGCGGAGCGGGGCTTTGACGCGGGAGCTCAGGGGAAAACCAAATGCGCGTGCGAGAGACGATGAAACGAGGCGCAAACCGTGAGGCAGCCAGCGGCTCATAACTGGGCGCGGCTCAACCACTGATTATACGGAAGGTGGAGTCTCTATGTCTAGAGACCGATCACCAGATATAGAGACGGTCTCTAGATGTAGAGACCAGCAAAGCCAAGTTTTGCTCACACCGTGTTGCGGCTGCCGAGCAGGATGATCGCCAGGAGCAGGAGGGCCGGAACGACGATGCTCGCAATCGGCATCCACTCCAGGCCGACACCGTGCGGCACCTCGGCGGCCTGAGCGTAGAGGAGGAAGTTCATGGATCGGGCGTAGGTGAGGCGAAAAGATACGCCGACCGCTACCTCCCACGGCCCGCGAGCTCTGCGACGACCTCGCGCACCGCCTCGCGCCAAGGCGGCGGCTCCAGTCCCCACACTTCAGTGAGACGTGCGGTGTCCAGGCGCGCGTCGGGCGGGCGGCGGGCAGCCGTTGGGTAGGCGCTCGTCGGGACCGGCTCGATGCGCTCAGCGAGGACGGGGCCGTGCCGCCGGGCTTCGGCGATGACGGCTTCGGCGAGGCCGTGCCACGTCGTCGCGGGCGTGCCGGCACCGTGCACCGTCCCCCACAGCCTGCCCCGGACCTGATCCGGGGGCACGTCCGGCTCGGCGACGGCGCGCTTGGCGATGTGAAGCGCAGCGCGGGCAATGTCGGCGGCGGCGGTCGGGTTTCCGTACTGGTCGGCGACGACGCGGAGAACCTCCCGCTCCCGGCTGAGGCGGAGGATCGTCTTGACGAAGTTGTGCCCGTGCGCGCTGAAGACCCAGCTCGTGCGGAGGATAACGTGCCGGCCCAGGCGCTCGCGGACAGCCTCCTCTCCGGTCCACTTGCTCTGCCCATAGACCCCGAGCGGGGTAACGGGGTCGGTTTCGACATACGGCGTGCCCTTCGTCCCGTCGAAGACGTAGTCCGTCGAAAAGTGGACGAGTGGGATGCCTGCTTCGGCGCAGGCGGCGGCGAGGTGCGCCGGGCCGTCGCGGTTAACGGCAAAGGCCGCCTCCGGCTCGGCCTCCGCCCGGTCTACGGCCGTGTACGCTGCCGCGTTGACGATGACCTCCGGCGCGTGCCTCTCCACGGCCCGAAGCACGGCGTCCCGGTCGGTCACGTCTAGGTCGTCGCGCCGCAGCCCGACGAGGTCGCCCTCAAAGGCATCGGCGGCGCGGAGGAGCGCGCGCCCCACCTGCCCGCCCGCTCCGGTGACGAGGAGCTTCACGGTGAGCTCGTCAGGAACGCCTCGACGTGCGGCAGGTCGTCCGGCCCGAGGTCGGCGAGCGCCGGGTGCTGCCGGTCGCGGTCGGAGAGGACCGGCTCGGCGACGGGCCAGGCGATGCCGAGGGCGGGGTCGTCCCAGCGGAGGCCGCCTTCGTCATCGGGGTCGTAGAGGTCGGTGCATTTGTAGAGCACGTCGGCGCGCTCGGAGAGGGCGCAGAAGCCGTGGGCGAAGCCGGGCGGGACCCAGAGCTGGCGGCGGTTGGCCTCGGACAGCTCGAGGGCGGCGTGCCGGCCGAACGTCGGCGAGCCGGGGCGGAGGTCTACGGCCACGTCGTAGACCGCGCCGCGCAGCACCCAGATCAGCTTGCCCTGCGGGTGTCGCCGCTGAAAGTGCAGCCCGCGCAGCACGCCCCGCCGCGAGCGCGAGAGGTTGTCCTGCACGAACGTCGCCTCGAGACCCTGCTCGCGGTAGCGCTCCGCGTGGTAGCCCTCCATGAACGAGCCGCGCGCGTCCTCGAACACGCGCGGCTCGAAGACGAGCAGACCGGGGAGGTCCGGGTGGATCATATCGCAGAGGGCAGAGGGCAGAGGGCAGAAAGTAACGGCAGTGCTAACTTGATCGGTTTTATTTCAATCCCTCAATCCCTCAATCCCTCAATCCCTCAATCCCTCAATCCCTCAATCCCTAAAGCAGCCCTAGAAGGTACTGCCCGTAGGCGCTGCCGGCGAGCGGGCGGGCGAGGGCTTCGAGCGCCTCACTCCCGATATACCCCATCCGGTAGGCAACCTCCTCGGGGCACGCGATCTTCAGCCCCTGCCGGCTCTCGACGACCTCGATGAAGTGGGCGGCCTCGAGGAGCGCGGCGTGCGTCCCCGTATCGAGCCACGCCGTCCCTCGGCCCAGCGTCTCAACGCGGAGGTCGCCGCGCTCCAGATAGGCCCGGTTGACGTCGGTGATCTCCAGCTCGCCCCGCGCCGACGGTGTGAGGCTCCGGGCGATGTCTACCACGTCGTTGTCGTAGAAATACAGCCCCGTCACGGCGTAGCTCGAGGTGGGGCGCTCGGGCTTCTCGGTGATGTCCACGGCGCGGCCGTCGCCGTCGAAGGTGACGACGCCGTAGCGCTCGGGGTCGCGGACGTAGTAGCCGAAGACGGTCGCGCCCTCGGTCCGCCCGGCCGCGCGCTGGAGCCGCCCCGACAGCCCCTGCCCGTAGAAGATGTTGTCCCCGAGGACGAGCGCCACGCCGTCGCCGCCGATGAAGTCCTCGCCGAGCAGGAACGCCTCGGCGATGCCCCTCGGCTCGGACTGCGCGGCGTAGGAGAACGACAGGCCCCACTGCGCGCCATCGCCGAGGAGGCGCTCGAAGAGCGGGAGGTCGCGCGGGGTCGAGACGACGAGCACCTCGCGGATGCCGGCCAGCATCAGCGTCGAGAGCGGGTAGTAGACGAGCGGCTTGTCGTAGACCGGCATCAGCTGCTTGCTCACGGCGAGCGTCAGCGGGTAGAGCCGGGTGCCGGCCCCGCCGGCGAGGATGATGCCTTTCATGGGTCGGGGGTCAGAGGTCGGGGGTCGGGAGTTCAGACGCCCGGCTCCCGACGCGCGACGCCCGACTCAGGCCGTAGCCTGCTCGGAGACGGCCTCGCGGAAGTAGTCGAGTGTCCGCCGCAGCCCGTCGGCGCGGTCCACGCGCGGCGACCAGCCGAGGACCGCGCGCGCCTTCGTGATGTCGGGCTGCCGGACCTGCGGGTCGTCGGCCGGGAGCGGCTCGTAGGTGATCGTGGAGGCCGAGCCGGTGAGGGCCACGACCTCCTCGGCAAACGCCTTGATCGTGATCTCGTCCGGGTTGCCGATGTTGACCGGGTCGGTCTCGTCCGAGAGCAGGAGCCGGTAGATGCCCTCGACGAGGTCGTCCACGTACTGGAACGAGCGCGTCTGGGAGCCGTCGCCGAAGACCGTGATCGGCTCGCCGCGGAGGGCCTGGCCCATGAAGGCCGGGAGCGCGCGCCCGTCGTCGAGCCGCATCCGCGGGCCGTAGGTGTTGAAGATGCGGACGATCCGGGTCTCGACGCCGTGGTAGCGGTGGTAGGCCATCGTGATGGCCTCGGCGAAGCGCTTGGCCTCGTCGTAGACCCCGCGCGTGCCGACCGGGTTGACGTTGCCCCAGTACGCCTCGGTCTGCGGGTGGACGAGCGGGTCGCCGTAGACCTCGCTCGTCGAGGCGAGTAGGAAGCGCGCGCCCTTCGCCTTGGCGAGGCCGAGGAGGTTGTGGGTCCCGAGCGCGCCGACCTTCAGCGTCTGGATCGGGAGCTGGAGGTAGTCAATCGGCGAGGCCGGGCTGGCGAAATGCAGGAGGAAGTCGAGCGGGCCTGCGAGGTAGACGTAGTTCGTCACGTCGTGGCGGACGAGCTCGAAGCGCTCGTGGCCGACGAGGTGGGCGACGTTGTCCGGGCTGCCGGTGATGAAGTTGTCCATGCAGACGACCTCGTGGCCCTCGGCGATGAAGCGGTCGCAGAGGTGGGACCCGAGGAAGCCGGCACCGCCGGTGATGAGCGTGCGAGGCATGGCGATTTTAGATTTTGGAATGCGGATTGGGGGATTTTGGAAGCTGCCCATCCAAAATCTAAAATCTAAAATCCGAAATGGAATCAGGCTTGGCCGTTCTGGGCGACGGCACCGGCGACGGGGGCGACGAACGGGCGGCCCACCGAGCGGTACTCGAAGCCGGCCTCGGCCATGCGCTCGGCGTCGTAGAGGTTGCGGCCGTCGAAGATCACCGGCTCGTTCAAGAGGCGCTGCATCCGCTCGAAGTCCGGGCGGCGGAACTCCGGCCACTCGGTGCAGACCACGAGCGCGTCGGCGCGGACGAGGGCGCTGTACGAGTCGGCAGCGTAGGAGATCGAGCCGTTGCCGATCTCGCCCTCGCCGAGGACCTCGCGCGTCGTCTCGACGGCCTCGGGGTCGAAGGCGACGATCTCGGCCCCGCGCTCGGCGAGCGCGCGGATGATGGTGTGGGCCGGGGCCTCGCGGACGTCGTCGGTGTTGGGCTTGAAGGCCAGCCCCCAGACGGCGAAGCGCTTGCCCGTCAGGTCGCCGTCGTAGTGCTCGATGATGCGCTCGGCGAGCAGGCGGCGCTGCCGCTCGTTGACGCGGAGGACGGACTCGAGCACCTCGAAGGTGTAGCCGTTCGCCTGCGAGGTGCGGACGAGCGCCTGCACGTCCTTCGGGAAGCACGAGCCGCCGAAGCCGATCCCAGCGTAGAGGAACTTCGGCCCGATCCGGCTGTCGGTCCCGATCCCGTGGCGCACCTTGTCGACGTCCGCGCCGACGCGCTCGCAGACGTTCGCGATCTCGTTCATGAACGTGATCTTGGTGGCGAGGAGCGAGTTGGCCGCGTACTTCGTCATCTCGGCGCTCTTCTCGTCCATCACGATGATCGGGTTGCCGCTCCGGACGAACGGCTCGTAGAGCTCCGTCATCAGCTCGGCCGCCCGCGCGCTGTCGGTCCCGATGACGACGCGCTCGGGCTTCATGAAGTCGTCAACGGCGACGCCCTCGCGCAAGAACTCGGGGTTCGAGACCACGTCGAAGTCTTTGCCGGCCGTCAGCCCGCGCTCCTCCATGATGGCCGTCACGCGGGCGGCGGTCCCGACCGGGACGGTGCTCTTGTCGACGATCACGCGGTAGCCCCAGTCGTTCTCGACGAGCAGGTCGGCGATGTCGCCGGCCACGCCGAGGACGTAGGACAGGTCCGCCGAGCCGTCCTCGCCCGGCGGCGTCGGGAGCGCGAGGAAGAGGATGGTCGCGGCCTCGACGGCGTCGGCGAGGGTGGTGGTGAAGTGGAGGCGGTCCTCGCGGAGGTTGCGCTCGAGGAAGCGCTCGATGCCCGGCTCGAAGAGCGTCAGCTCGCCCCGGCTCAGCTTCTCGACTTTGCGCGCGTCGATGTCTACGCAGACGACGTCGTTGCCCATTTCGGCGAAGCACGCGCCCGAGACGAGGCCGACGTAGCCGGTGCCAATGACTCCGATTTTCATAACAGGGTAGGGTGTGGTCAGGGGTCGGTAGGAGCGCCGGCCGAGCAGGCGGCCGCGGGTCGTACCTCCTGGTGGGGAAAGAGGTAAAAAGGATGCGCCCAAGGTACCCATCGCCCGAATGCGGGACAAAGGAAGATCAGGCGGAGAACAGGATGGGGCGGTTGCAGCGCGGGACCGGGCGTGAAGAGGCTCTTCGAGGCGGCTCCTCGCGCCGGCCGGCTCGCACGGGCATCGTGCAGGCAAAGGCCGTTCCGATAAGAGCGGAGGAGCGGAAGCGGGGACGAGCGGAAGCAGGACGGGGCGACGGTCGGGGCAGAACTCTTCCGCTCTTCCTCTCCTCCGTCCGTCTGCTCTTCCCCTATCTTCCCGCCCGTCCTCTCGCACTGATCTACCAACGACATGGCGCTCTACGCAGTGATTATGGCCGGCGGCGTCGGCAGCCGGCTCTGGCCGCGCAGCCGGAAGCACACGCCCAAGCAGTTCCTCGACGTCTTCAACGACGCCTCGCTCATCCAGAACACGTTTGCCCGCCTCCAGCCGCTCGTCCCGCCCGAGCGGGTCTACGTGGTCACCAACCGGCGCTCGGTCGCCCAGACGCGCGAGCACCTACCGGCGGTGCCCGCCGAGAACATCCTGGCCGAGCCGGCGGCGCGCAACACCGGCCCCGCCATCGCCTTCGCCGCCGCGACGCTCCGGGCGAAGGACCCCGACGCCGTGATGATCGTGCTCTCGGCCGACCACGCGATCCGCAACGTCGCCGGCTTCCAGGAGGTCCTGAAGGCGAGCATCGAGAAGGCCGAGGACCCCGGTGCCCTCATCACCGTCGGCGTGGAGCCGACCTATCCCGAGACCGGCTACGGCTACCTCCAGTATGACGCCTCGCAGGGCAAGGCCGACACGCCGCAGGCCTACGTCGTCCGCACCTGCGCCGAGAAGCCCGACCTGGCGACCGCCGAGCGCTTCCTCGACTCGGGCGACTTCCTCTGGAACAGCGGCATCTTCGTCTGGCGCGCCGACTCGGTCCTCGACCAGATGCAGCGCTACCTCCCCGAGGTCTACGACGCCTTTGCCCCGGTGGAGGACGCCGTCCGCTCCGGCGACGAGGCCGCCATCGAGGCCGCCGTCGAGGCGGCGTTCCAGCAGACCCCGAGCATCTCGATAGACTACGGCGTGATGGAGCCGGCCGCGCCGGACGAGAACACCTGGGTCGTCCCCGGCTCGTTCGGCTGGAGCGACGTGGGCGACTGGCGCGCCGTCTACGCCGTGCTCGACAAGGACGAGGCGGGCAACGCCGTCGAAGGCGACGTGCTCCTCCACAACGCGAGCCGCTGCTACGTCCGCGCCCACGACCGACTCGTCGTGCTCGTCGGGGTCCGCGACCTCGCCGTCGTGGACGCGGGCGATGCCGTGCTCGTGTCCAGCCTCGACGCCACGCAGCAGGTCAAGAACGTCGTGGACTACCTCGGCTCGCACGGGCAGGAGGAGTTTCTCTAGAGCAACCGACGTGTGGGAGGATGGGGGTGCGGGAGCGTCTGGGGGTACCCTCGGAACGAAGCGCCATTCCGAACCAGAGCAAAGCGCGCCTTGCCCCTACAGGCGCGGAGCGCGACGGTCTCGGTACCTTTCCCATCTTCCCCTCCGCTCTTCCGCTCTTCCGCCAACGCCTGGCCTCCGCGACGAGGCCGGGCGCTTTTTGTCCGGGATGCCACGTGCTTCTACCTGTCCGAAACCATTAACCGTTTCATCACAGAGAAGGGCAGGACTGCGTGCAACAACTGACAGGAGGTGACGTAGGAGTCGCCAAGTGACCGAAGAGTCACCTTGTGACTAACCGTTCACACGCGCCTGCTCTGATGGAAGTCCCCGCCCTCTCCCGCCGCGACCGCGAGCGCCTCCTCCGCCGCACGGCGATCCTCGATGCCGCCCGTGCCGTCTTCGCCGAGAAGGGCTACGAGCAGGCCACCCTCGACGAGGTCGCCGAGCGCGCTGAGTTCGGCAAGGGCACGCTCTACAACTACTTCCCCGACGGCAAGGAGGATCTGTTCTTCACGCTCTTCGAGGAGGTCGTAGTCGGCGGGCTGGGCGGCGTGATCGCCGAGGCATTCCCCGACCCGGAGGCGCTTGCGACCCCCGGCGGGACGCGGGCTGCGTTTCGCGGCCTCATCGAGGGGCTGCTGACTCACTTCGAGAACCACCGCGACGCCATGATGATCTTCATGAAGGAGGGTCACCGGATGGCGCTCTCGCCCGACCGCAACGAGACGGCCGCCCGGCACTGGCTGGGCATCGTGGACGCCGTGCAGCGCCCCATTGAAGCCGCGGTGCGGAACGGGGCGCTGCGCGCCCTGCCCACCCGCCCCATCGCCCACCTCCTGATGGGAAACGTGCGTGGGGTGATCATGGCCCACCTCGACGCCGAGTGCGCCCCCTCGGGCACGCCCGAACCGCTCCCGTTCGGCTCTGCCGCCGAGACCGCCGAGTTCATCACGACCATTCTTTTCGACGGCCTGCTGCCCCGCGACTAAACGCTGTCACCGCACCCGCTTACTCTGCGACGGCTAACCTTCAGTCCGATGAAACACCTCGCCCTCCTCCTGATCCTGCTCGCGGTCCCGGCCGCCGCCCAGGCCCCGGCCGGGTCTCCGGCCCTGCGCTCCGTCGCCGGGACCGACGGCCCTGTGCTCTCGCTCTCGCTCGACGAGGCGATTCAGATCGCGCTGGAGCGGAGCTACACCGTCCGCACCGCCGCGCTCGACGTCGCCAACGCCGCGGCCCAGATCAAAGAGGCGTGGGGGCAGATCCTCCCGAGCGCCGACGTCTCCAGCTCCTACACCCGCAACGTCGTCGAAGCCAACCCGTTCGCCGGCTCCTCGGCCGGCAGCCTCTTCGGCGGGCTCGGGTCGCTTGACTGGCTCACCTTCAACGAGGACGCCCGCACCGACGACGACCCGGCGACCGAGCCGATCACGCTCGAAGAGTACCGCCGCCGGCAGCAGCAGGGCTTCGACGACGCCGGGATCGTCCTCGACGAGGGCGGCAACCCCTTCGGCGTGCCGAACCAGTTCCAGAACGTCCTCTCGGTCTCGCAGACGCTCTACAACGGCAGCGCCTTCGCGGCGATCAAGGGGGCCAAGAGCCTCAAGGCGATCAACCAGGCGGCGCTCACCGAGCAGCAGTACGAGGCCATCGCCGAGACGCGGCGGGCGTACTACGACGCGCTGCTGGCCGGGCAGCAGGCCGAGGTCGCCCGCGCCAGCGTCGAGCGGACCGAGCGGACGCTCGGCGAGACGACGCGGCGCGTGGCCCAGGGCGTCCTCCCGAAGTTCGAGCGGCTGACGGCCGAGGTCGAGGTGGCGAACCAGCAGACGGCCCTCATCGAGGCGCAGAACGGCGCGGCGCTCGCCAAGAACGCCCTCCTCTTCCAGCTCGGCCTGCCGGTGGCGCAGCCCGTCGCGCTCGTCGGCGACCTGGAGGTACCGGAGGATGTCTTTCTGGAGACTGTCTCGTTCGACGACGCCGTGGCGACGGCGCTCGCGCGGCGGCCGGACCTCGAGCAGGCCCGCCTCGCCGTGGACCTCCAGCAGGTGCAGCGCGACATCACGCGCGCCGCCTATTACCCGGCCCTCAGCGCCTTCGCCAACCTCGCCTACACCGGCTCCGTCCCCGACGACCGGACGACCGTCCTCCAGGGTGCCGACCCCGCCGACCCCTTCGCCGTCAGCTCGACCTCGCGCGGGTTCTTCGACGGGGCCTACTGGAATCCGAGCGTGGCGGTCGGGGTCCGGCTGAGCTGGAACCTCTTCAACGGCTTCCAGACGGGCTACCGCGTGCAGCAGAACACGATTGCCGTCGAGCAGGCCGAGATCGCGGTCGAGCAGGCCGTGCAGGCCGCCGTGCTCGACGTCGAGCGCGCGCTGCGCAACATCACGTCGGCGCGGCAGCGCATCGACGCCCAGGGCCAGACCGTGCGCACGGCGCAGACGGCCTACGCCTTCGCCGCCGACCGCCTCGGGGTCGGCATGGCGACGCAGATCGACGTCCGCCTCGCGTCTACGCAGCTCGACCAGGCGCAGCTCGCCTACCTCCAGGCCGTGCGCGATTACCTCGTCGCCCGCAGCGACCTCCAGCGCGCCGTCGGCGTCGTGCTGCCGGAACCCATCGGCACCGGCGGCGACGTGACGCTGACCTCCGCCCACTAACGCGGGGCGCACAGCCGTGCGCCCCTACGCCTGAACCCACCGGGACCATGACTCTCTCCGACACCCTTGCTCGCCTCGCGTGCGGCTACCGCCTCGCCGCCGCCGCGCTCCTGATCCCGATGCTGCTCGCGCTCGCGGCCTGTGGGGGCGAAGAACCCGCCGAGCCAGCCGCCGCCGTCGAGGCCGACCGCACCGTGCCGGTCGAGGTGCTCGTCGCCACGCCGGGCGCGTTCGAGGACGTGATCGAGATGACAGGGACCGTCGAGGCCCCAGACGACGCGACGCTCTCGGCCGAGGCCGCCGGCACGCTGACGGCGCTCGCCCCGCTCGGCGCGACGGTCCGGCGCGGCGGGACCGTGGCGCAGGTCAACGCGACGATGGGACAGGCCGGCCTCGCCCAGGCCCAGGCCGCGCTCGAAGCGGCGCAGGCCCAGGCCGACCTCGCCGAGGACCAGTTCCGCCGGCAGGAGCCGCTCTTCGCCGACTCGATCATCTCGGCGGCCGAGTTCCAGGGCGTCCGCACGCAGCGGGCGGCGGCGCAGGCCCAGGTGGCGCAGGCGCGGGCGGCCGTGGCGCAGGCCCGCGAGCAGCTCGCCAACACGCGCCTCACGGCCCCGTTCACCGGAACGGTCGAGGAGCACTTCGCCGAGCGCGGCGAGCAGGTCGCGCCGGGGGTGCCCGTCGTCCGCCTCGTCTCGGCCGAGGACGTCAAGGTCCGCGCGGGCGTGCCGGAGCGCTACGCTGCCGACATCGCCGTCGGCACGACGGTGCGGATCGAGCCGACGGCCTACGGCCTCGCGCCCCGGAGCGGGACGGTCACCTTCGTCGGGGCCGCTATAGACGTCGAGAGCCGGACCTTCCCCATCGAGGTCGAGCCGGCCTCGGGCGCGGGCGCGCTCAAGCCCGCGATGGTCGTGCGCCTCGCCGTCTCGCGGACCACGCTCGACGACGCCATCGTCGTCCCGCTGGGTGCCATCGAGCGCGACGAGCGCGGGCCGGGGGTCTACGTCGTGGCCGGCACTCCGGGCAGCCTCGTGGTCGAGCGCCGGGCGGTCGAGCTAGGCGCGTCGTCGAACGGGCGCACCGTCATCACGGCGGGCCTCGCGGCGGGCGACCGCGTGATCGTCTCCGGCGGCGTCGCCGAGGGCGACCGCGTCCGCATCGAGGAGCGCACGAGCGACCTCGCTACCCGAGAACCCTTCCGTAGGGGCACACGGCCGTGCGCCCCTACCGTGCCCCACCTCGCCCTCTCGCCCACCCCACGGCGTCATGCAGATCACCAACCTCGCCATCAAGAACCGGACGGCCGTGCTCGTGCTCACGGCGCTGCTCGCCGTCGGCGGCCTCTTCGCCTACGTCACCCTCCCGAAGGAGTCGCAGCCGCAGATCGACTTCGCCACGATCGTGGTCACGACGGTCTACCCCGGTGCCAGCCCCGACGACATCGAGAGCATCATCACCGCCGAGATCGAGAGCGAGGTCTCGACCATCACCGGCCTCGACGTGATGCGCTCGACGAGCACCGAGGGCGTCTCGTCGGTCGTCCTCGAGTTCTTGCCGGACAAGGACGTGGACGAGGCGAGCACGGAGGTCCGCGAGAAGGTGGACCTCGCCAAGGCCGAGTTCCCGAGCGAGGTCGAGGAGCCGTTCGTCTCCCAGATCGACGTCTCGCAGTTCCCCGTGATGACGGTCAACCTCCTCTCGAACGGCTCGCTCGCCCAGCTCCGCGAGACGGCCGAGGACCTGCAGGACGAGATCGAGGGCGTCCCCGGCGTGCTCGAGGTGGACCTCCTCGGCGGGCTGGAGCGCGAGGTGCAGGTCAACGTGGACATCGCCGCGCTCCAGGGTTATAACATCTCCATCGGCGATGTCGTGGACACGATCCGGCGCGAGAACACCAACATCCCCGGCGGCTCGATTGACCTCGGGCCGGAGAACTACCTCGTCCGCGTCAACGGCGAGTTCGACGACCCATCTGAGATCGAAGACCTCGTCGTGGACGCTCCCGGCGGCACGCCGATCTACATCCGCGACGTAGCCAACGTGGTCTTTGGGTTCAAG
>JBBSMV010000045.1:0-14093 GCA_038232975.1 Rhodothermales bacterium | reverse complement strand
CTCATCGTCTCAGATGCAAAGATGGTAGTCATTCCCGCGAAGGCGGGAATCCAGAAGGCGTGCTGGGCGCTCTGGATTCCCGATCGGGGTCGGGAATGACGGTGCTTTTGAGGGAGGTGTCAGAACTTAGCGACCCTGCTGTCCAGGGGGAGGACTTTAAGTGGCACTCTTGCTGGCTTCATGAGACGATCAGACCTCAACGGGCGGTGGCGTAGAGGCGGGCGGCGCGGTTGCCAGCTCGAGCCTAAAGCCCTCGCTAGTCCCATAGCCGTAGCCATAGCCGTAGCCGCCGGTGCGCTCCTCGAACCTGTTGAGGACCGTGCCGATGATCGGCGTGCCCGAGACGCTGACGCCCTCGCGCGTCCGCTCCAGCGCGCGCCAGCTCGTCTCCCCGGCGACGCAGAGGAAGATCACCGCGTCGCAGAGCCGGGAGACGAGGACGGCGTCGGTGACGGCCAGGACGGGCGGCGTATCCATGATCACCACGTCGAAGGCGTCGCGCATCTCGCCGACGAGCTCGCGCATCCGCTGCGAGTGGAGCAGCTCGGCCGGGTTCGGGACGTGCTTGCCGGCGGGGACCACGTAGAGGGTCTCGACGGCGTCGTCGAACTCCTTCCAGGTCACGCGCAGCGGCTGGCGGTAGCTCTCCCAGTCGATGGCCCCGCGGCGGAAGAGGAGCTCGCTGAGGCCGTTGTAGCGCGGCAGCCCGACGAGCGCGTGGCCCTTCGGCTTGCGGAGGTCGGCGTCGACGTAGAGCGTCCGGTGGCCGGCCTGGGCCATCGAGACGGCGAGGTTCATCGCGGCCGTGCTCTTGCCCTCGCCCGGCCCGGAGGAGGTCACCATCAGGACCTCGACCTTCTGGTCGGGCAGGCTGAACTGGATGTTGGTCCGCAGGTGGCGGAAGGCCTCGGCCAGCGGCGAGAGCGGGTGGAGGACGGCGGCGACCGTGGCGTTGACCTCGTGCGAGTCGAGGCGCACGGTCTCGCCCGCGCCGAAGCTGCGCTTGATGACGCCGCGCATGTCGGGCACCGCGCCGAGCACGGTGAAGCCGTGGGCGCGGAGGTCCTCGGGCGTCTTGATCCGGTGGTCGAGCGCGTTCCAGAGCGCGGCGAGGCCGACCCCGGCGGTGAGGCCGAAGAGCACCGCCAGGGCGAGGTTTATGGCCGGACGCGGCGCGACCGGCTCCACCGGCACGTCGGCGCGGCGGATGACCTCGACGTAGCCGAGCTCCGACTCCTCGGCCACGCGGGCCTCCTGGAGCTTCTCGACGAGGAAGAGGTAGGTCCGCTCGGTGGCCTGACGCTGGCGCTGGAGCTGGGCGAGCTGGATCGCCTGGCGGGGAATCTCGCGGAGGCGGCCTTCGTACTGGCGCACCTGCGCGCCGAGGGCGGCGACCTTCGCCTCGAGGCCCTGCGCGCGGATGCGCTTCTGGACGACCTCGCGCTGGAGGCCGGTGATGTAGCCGAGGCCGGAGGCCCCGCCGGTGCTCGCGTCGAGGCCGCCGACGGCGAGGACCTCCTCGACGTAACGCTCGGAGAGGGCGTCCACCTGCTGGCGGAGCCGCTCGATGCGGGACGTCACCTGGAGCAGCTCGGGGCTGCGCGCCTCGTCGCCCTGGAGCGTCGGGTCAACCGAGTAGAAGTCGCTGGCCTGCAATTCGAGCTCGGCGATGCGCTCCTGGAGGACGCGGATCTCGTTCTCGACCCCGGAGGCGATGCGGCGCGTGAGGCCGGGCTCGACGCGCTCGACCTCGCGCTCGAGCGAGCCGAGGGCGGCGCGCTCCATCTCGAGCTCGACGCGCGCCTCCTCGAGCGCGGCGTCGAGCGCGGCGATCTGGGTGACGGCGTTCTGGCCCTCGGCGTCGAGCGCGACGGCCCCCTCGCGCGTCATGAACTGCCCGAGCCGGTCCTCGATGGCCCCGAGGTCGTCGCGGCGCTTCTGCTCCTGGTCCTCGAGGAACGAGCGCGAGCTCGAGATGCTGGCGCGGCTGGTCTCCTGGCTCCGCCGGAGGTACTCCTCGGCGTAGAGGTTCGCCACGCGCGCGGCCTCCTCCGGGCTGGTGCTGCCCGCCGTGATGCGGATCAGGTCGGCGTAGTCGCTGAGCGGGGCGAAGCTGACGTGGTCTTCGAGCATGGCGCGCGCCGCCGCGCCGACCGGGAGCGGCTCGCCCTCGTCGCCGAGCGTCATCGGCGTCGCGCCGGCCTCGGCGAGGCGGGCCGCCACGCGCTCGGCCAGCGGGACGGACTGCCGCAGAATCTCGACCTCGTTGTAGAGCGTCCGGCTGTCGCCGCCGAAGGACAGGAGGCTCTCGATCGAGTTGGCGCTCCAGCTCTGGTTCTTGTTGGTGTCGACGAGCACCACGCTCTCGGCGCGGTAGAGCGGGTCCTGGGTAACGGTGTAGACCGCCACGACAGCGACGACGGCAGCGGCGGTGGCGAGGATGATCTTCCAGCCGCGCCGGAACGTGCCAATGACGCTGGCGAGCGAAAGCTCGGCGAAGGGGTCCCGCTCCGGCGAGAGACCCGGCCCGGCCCCAGCGCTCCAGGCGTCGGCATTCCGGGCCTCGGCGCGCTGCGTGCCCCGGCTGCCGGCGGGTCCGGCGGTGGGCGTCACGTTCGCCGCGGCGGGCAGGACGGGGCGGTTCATGTAGGCAGGCTCCACGGCAGACCGGGCTAGTTCCAACGGGTGGCTTCAGGCGTACAGCGCTTGAATCAGGTAATCGTGGGTTCCACCAGCAAACTTAAAAGGGTCCGGCTGGCCTTGACGCCCTCTCCCGCCGGCTAGACACTCGTTCTGATAGGATTTATAGCGCCGGGCACGGCCTCGACTTTTTCCCGTCGCCTGCGTGCTGTGTTCCAGCCCATTTGCTCAGCCGCATTACATGGTGCTGAGGCTCGCTGAACCGGGGCAGCCCAGTAACATACTCTTTTCGCCCGGCGCGGCCCATGCTTGGCGAAAAACTACCACGGGCCGCGAGGCAGGTCGCTTACTGCTCGATGCTGCGGGCGTCGAAGTCTGTGATGGCCTCGCCGTCGGTGGCGTAGCGGAGACGGACCGGGTTGCAGCAGACCTCGCAGTCCTCGACGTAGGTCTGCTCGGGGACCGAGAGGTCGAGGACCATCGAGATCGTCGCGCCGCAATAAGGGCAGGGGAAAAAATGCTCGACCTCGATCATGGCGGCGGAAGGTGGGCGGGGGCGGATGGCTTGACACGGGGCGGCGGTTGGGGGTACCGTTATATGAGCGCTCCTTTCCCTTTCGTTCCCCACCCCCGGTGCCATGACTCCTTCCGCTACGCTTCACGCCCGCGGCCTCGCCGCCCTGCTGCTCGCGGCGCTACTGCTCGCGGCGCTCGCGCCCGGCCTCGCCGCCCCGCCGCTCGACGCGCGCACCCTCGACGCCCGCGACGCCGGCACGCGTGTCTTCGACCCAGCCACCGGCGAGCCGGTCCCGCTCCCCGGCCTCGCGCCGCCACCGGGCGCGCCGGCTCCGGCCCGCAGCGGCGGCGACCTCACCCTCCGGCAGTACCTCCCTCGCGGCGCGACGAAGCTCGTCCGCGCCATCGAGACCGACCTCGAGCTAGGGAGCTTCGTGTACCAGGACGGGGCGTACCTGATCGCGGCCGACCAGGTCATCGTCCCCGAAGACGACAACAACCCTCAGGACACGCTCCTCCTGCCCGCCCAGCCGACGGACATGGTGACGCGCGAAGGGATAGGCTACGTCGCCCTCCGCAGAAACCAAGGGCTTCACGTCATCGACGCCGCGGAACCGCGAGACCTCAGGCTCCTCGGCGCGCTTCCAGGCCGGGACCTGCTCGCCGTGGCGGGCGACTACGCCTACGCTGGGGCCAGCCCGAGTGCCGTCGTGGTCTACGACGTCTCTGACCCGGCGAATCCCGCAGAGGTCGGCGCGCAGAGTGCGCCCGGCTCGGCCCATGGGACGCGGGTGGACGGCCAGACGCTCTACGTCGCCACCGGCCCGGACGGGCTGCGGGTCTACGACCTCGCCGACCCGGCGGCACCGTCGGAGATCGGCTCGTTCGATACCAGGGGCGAGTTCGCCACCTACGTCGCCGTGCGCGGCAATGTGGCCTACCTCACGGGCAATTTTGGCCTCATCGCGCTCGACGTGAGCGACCCGGCCGCCCCAGACTCGCTCGGCAGCTTCTCTACCGGCGGCGAGACGACCTACGAGCTCGCCTTCGACGGCAACACGGCCTACCTCCCTGGCCTCGACGGGCTGCGCGCCCTCGACGTGTCGGACCCGGCGAACATCACGGAGGAGGCGTTTTTCCCTGGAAGCCAACTCCTCAGCGTCAGCGCGAACGTGGAGGGAGGGACCGTCCTGGCGGCCGAGCGCTTCAAGGGCATCTACGCGCTCGTGGACCAGGGAACGGAGTTCATGGAGGCCCTCTTCCTGGAGAACGCGGGCTTCTCATTCCGGCTGTTCTTCGACGGCGACCTGCTCTACGTCACCGACCTCGCCGGCCGCCTCCGCATCCTCGACACCGGCGGCGCGAGCGCCGAGGAGATCAGCCGGATCGCCGTGCCGCCCAACACGCAGGAGGTCGTCGTCTCGGATGGCCTCGCCTACGTCACCGACGCCGACTTCGGCGGGACCGGCCTGACGATTGTGGACGTGAGCGACCCGGCCGATCCGCAGATCGTCGGCGGCTACGGCAGCCCGAACCAGGCCTTCGGCCTCGACGTGGTTGGCATGGCAGTCTACCTCAGCGTCTGCTTCGAAGAGACCCTCCAAACCGCCCATTTCTGAGAGACCTTTCATGAATGGAGGAAGAAGGCGAGAATGAGCGCCCAGAGCCGCCCGTAAGGCGCGCGAAGCAGACAGGGCCGTGCCCCGGCGATGCGGCACAACACTGCGGGAGGGGTCCCGGGGCGCACCGGGCGGCGGAGCGGCTCGTCGTGGTGCGCTGACGCTGCCAGGCGCTCCGCTACCGGATGTAGATTCGGACCTTCGGTGCTGCGTCGGCCTGGACCTCGCGCCCGGTGCTTACGTGTATAGCTCCGAACGACTCTCACCACCCTCCCTCCTCTCCCTAGCCCGGTCTCCTCATGTCCGCTTCCCGCTTCGCCTCGTGCCTCTCGGCCATCGCCTTCCTCGCGCTCGCCGTCCCGGCGGTGCACGGGCAGGACGCCCGCGTGCTCCGCACCTGGAGCGACCCCGTCAAGCTCGCCGACGGCACCGAGGCCGTCTACCGCTACGAGGTCTCCTACGACTACGCCACCGGCGTCGCGCTCCGCCGCGCCTACGACGGGGACGTGCTCGTCGAGGCGCTCGAGATCGCCCCGCCTTCGGCCCCGCTGCCGCAGGAGATCGCCGAGGCCCGCGCCCTCGTCGAGGCCGACCCCGAGATCAGCGCCCTTGCGGCCCGCTCCGGCGCGACCATCGAGGGCGGGTTCATCCTCTTCGGCGCGCAGCACGCGGCGTGCGCCCCGCCGGCGCGCTGCCTCCAGTTCGACGTGATGGCCCCGGACCGGACCGAGTCGCTCCAGTTCGTCGTGGTGGACCTCCGCACCCGGACGATCATCGAGCGCGACCTTTTCCCCGACCTGTAGGCGGCTGTAGCCCGACCGCTCTGCCGCCCCTCTCCTCTACTCGGTGCCTCCCATGAAGACTCTCTACGCCGCTCTCCTGCTGGGCCTGCTCGCGGTGCCTTGTGCCCACGCGCAGTACTGCGCCCCGCTAAACGCTCAGGCCCCCGTCGCCATCGTCTGGCCCGACATGCCGGACCTCGACCCGGTCTGGGAGCTGGAGTTCCTGCCGCCCTCCTCGAGCACCGGCATCGTGGGGTCGGGCCTGGAGATTCGCAACGTCAAGTTCAACGGGCGCGAGGTCCTCAAGCGCGGCCACGTCCCGATCCTCAACGTGAAGTACGAGACCGGCTGCGACTGCTACCGCGACTGGAACTACGCCGACCAGCGCTTCCAGGCCGATGGCGAGGTCAGCTCGTGCTACGCCGACGCCACGCCGGGCACCGTCCAGACGATGTGCGACGCCGCCCCCACCAACTGCACCGATACCAACGGCGACGGCGAGCCGGACAGCTGCTCGGACATCGGGAGCTTCCAGGGCGTCGCCGTCGAGCGCTTCGCCGACCGGCTCGTCCTCTCGACCCAGTACAGCGCCGGCTGGTACCGCTACACGATGCGCTGGACCTTCCTCGCCGACGGCACCATCCTCCCGCGCTTCGGCTTCACCTCGACCGGCAGCTCCTGCACCCAGAACCCGCGCCGCCACCACGCCTACTGGCGCTTCGACTTCGACGTCGAGGGGGCCGACCACGACTACGTCGTCGAGCAGAGCGCGGCCGGCGACGACGTGGTGTTCGAGACCGAGACCACCCGGACGTGGGGCGAGCCGGCGGACAAGGTCGCGTGGACCGTCCTCGACCTCGAGACCGAGCGGGGCTACACCGTCACCCCCGGCGCGACGGACTACCTGACCCCGGTCAACCCCGGCACCGGCATCCCGGCCGTGGACACGTTCGCCCGCGAGGACGCCGTCATCGCCCGCGACAAGGCGGGTGAGCTAGACGACGGCGTAGACTTCCAGAGCGGCACGCCCAACTGCGACGCCGAGTTCGAGGGCGGCGGCAACGCGACGCGCGCCATCGTCAACGGCGAGGACACCTACGACACGGACATCGTGCTCTGGTACCGCTCCGGCTCGACCAAGCCGAACATTGACCCCGGCACGTGCTACGTCGTCGGGCCGGTCCTGACGCCGGTCGGCGACTGGGGCCAGGCCCCTCCGGTCGCCGCCGAGGACGGGGCCGCGCCGACGCGCTACACGCTCGAAGACGCCTACCCCAACCCGTTCGACGGCTCGACCACGATCCGCTTCTCGGTCGCCACGGCGCAGCGCGTCACGCTGACGCTCTACGACGGCCTCGGCCGCAAAGTCCGCTCGCTCTACGAGGGCACACCCGCCGCCGGGGTGACCGAGGCCGTCGTGATGCAGGGGGCGGACCTGCCGAGCGGCATCTACACCGTCCGGCTCGAAGGCGCGGGCTTCGCCGGCAGCACGCGGGTGGTCCTGCTGAAGTAAGCGGCGGCTGCCGAAACACCGAGCGGCCCCGAAGCATCGCGCGCTGGGGCCGCTCTCTGTTCTGGTCCGGCAGACTAGCGGACGAGGGTGACCGGCCGGACCTCGCTCCCCACCTCGGTCCGCACCTCGACGAAGTAGACCCCGGCCGGGAGACCGCCGGCCGCGAGGCGGACCTCGTGCGGCCCGGCTCCGCGCGCGCCCTCGGCCAGCACGCGCACCGCCCGGCCGAGGCCGTCGTAGAGCGTGACCGCGACCGGCATCGGGCGGTCGAGCGTGTAGGCCACCGTCGCCGCCGAGGCGAACGGGTTCGGGTAGACGGCCGCGATCCGCGCTGCGAGCGGGGCGGCCTCGCCCTCGGTGGCAACGGTCCGCTTCGCCACGACGGTCGAGTCGGTGTAGATGTAGTCGCCGAAGAAGCTCTGGCCGCCGTTGCCCGCGTTGCCGGCGGCGTAGATCGTGACCGCGTCGGGGGCTACACTGTCCGCCGGGGCCACCCACTGCACCGTCCACTCGGCGACCTGATTGCCCTCGAACGTGTGGGTGACGTAGCTCGTGTCCATGCCCGCAAACTGCGTGTTTATTGTGTCCGCGATGACGAGGGTGCCGACGATCTCCTCGCCGACCTGCACCGAGACCTCGAAGCCCTGCCGCGGCCCGAAGCCATCCGGGAGCGGCTCCGTCGTGTTGTCCACGGCGACGGTAAAGGTGAGGGTGTCGCCCGGCGTGAACGTCTCCGGGGCGCTGATACTGACGGAGCCGGTCCCGCTGTTGAGGGGGAAGCTAAAGTGGCAGGAGGTGCAGTTACCGCCGGGGGCACCGGGCGCGCCGTTGAACCCGGGCGGTGCCCCCTCGGGAAAGGTGACGGCGAGCAGGGGGTAGAGGACGAGCGCGAGCGCGAAGGCCACGCCGAGGAATCCGTAGAGGAGGCGCATGGAACAGGGTTGAAAACGGGGACAGAGTGCGAGGAGCGGCAGGATACGTCCAACCCGCTCCGGGCACAAGTCCAAAAGGCCGCGCCGACCCGATAGAGAGAGCGGCACCCCGGCGAAGGGGCACCGCTCTTCCGTAGTCCGAAATCTGCTGCCGGAGGCCGCTAGCGGAGGAGCGTGATCCGCTGCGTCGCGGCGTGCCCCTGCTCGGTGCGCAGCCGGACGAGGTACGTCCCGCTCGGCAGGCCCGACGCGTCGAGCGCCGCCGTGTGCCGGCCGGCCTCCCTCGCCCCCTCGGCCAGGAGCGCCACGCGGCGGCCCCGCACGTCGAGCACCTCGAGCGTCACCTCGGTGGCCTCGGGGAGGGCGAAGCCGAGCGTGGTCGCGCCGGCAAACGGGTTGGGGTAGGCCGGCTCCAGCACGGCCTCGGCCGGCAGCCCGGCCACGCTCCGCGCGACGAGCGGTTCGGGTGCCGCCTCGGACGGCCACGGCTGCACGTCGCTCACCGTCCACGCGTCCGCCCCGCCTCGGCTCCCGGACGACGCCGGGGTCACCGTGATCGTGAACGTCTCCGAGTCCACGACGGTGTTGGGGAAGCGGCCGATGTTGAGGGCGTAGGTGTAGGTGCCCGTCGGGGCGCTCAGGGGGACGCTCTGGGTGTAGCTGCGCGAAACAGCCACCCCCGGCGGCAGCGTGCCGGAGAAGACCCGCGCCTGCGCTACCGTGCTGCCGCCGCGCGCGATGACGTAGAAGACGTCGCCGCTGACGGCGCTCGCCGTGTTGTTGGTGATGGTGTAGGTGAAGTCGAGCGAGCCGCCCTGCGCGACGGTCGTCTGGCTGGCCGTCGCCGTGAGGGAGACGCCGCCGGAGGCCTGCGTCATGACGGCCGCGTCGGTGTAGATGTAGTCGCCGGCCGGGCCGTCGCCGCCGTTGCCGGCGTTGCCGGCGGCGTAGATCGTGACCGCGTTGGGGGCGTCGTCCGGGGCGGTCCACCGCACGGTCCACGACGTCCGCTGGTTGCCCGCTGCCGTATGCGTGACGTAGTTCGCATCGCCGCTGGCGAACTGCGTGTTGACGGGGTCGGCGATGACGAGCGTGCCGACATCGCCCCCGTCGTCCTCGACGGACACCTGAAAGCCCTGCCGCCGGCCGGTGCCGCCCGCGAGCGGCGGCGTCGTGTTGTCCACCGAGACGGTGAAGGTGATCGTCTCCCCCGGCACGAACGTCGTCGGCGCGTTGATGGCGACGTCGCCCGTCCCACTGTTGACGGGGAAGCTGAAGTGGCAGGCCGTGCAGTTGCCGTTGGCGCTAGGCGCGCCGTTGAACCCGGCCGGCGCGCCGGTAGAGTAGGAGACCGCCATGAGAGGGTAGAGCACGAAGGCGAAGGCGAGGGCGACGCCGAGGAAGCCGTAGAGGAGGCGCATCGGACGGGACAGGGAAAGGTGAAGGAGGGTTGAAGCGGTGACAGGATACGTCCAATCGTCACGCGGCGCAAGCCCCCAGAGCTTACGCCCTGCCGCTCCTAGCGCCGCACCTCAGCTGGGACGCCCGGCAGCCATCCCGCCGCGATCACGCCCCACAGCCCGACGAGGATCGCCTCGGCTGCGTCGTGCCGGAGCGAGGTCGGCTGCGCCGCGCCGGACCACGTAATCACGCGCCGGGCGAGCCGGTCGGCATGGGCCTTCGCCTCGGGGCCGCTGCGGCGCGCGCGGGCGTAGAGCAGGGCGCGCCGCCAGGTCCCGGCGTCCACGCGCCGGACGGCGAGGCTGCGGCGCTCGCCCTCCTTCGCCCAGAGGTCGGCCAGCGCGCCGCCGCCTTCGAGCACGAGGTAGGCCAATCCCGGCAGGTCGGCCAGGACGCCGTAGGCCCCGCGCCGCAGCCGGGCGGCCGAGCCGAAGTGCTGCGAGCGGTACCAACGCAGCCGCCCGTCGGCCCCGTAGAGCGCCAGCCCGGTCCGCAGCCCGAGGTCCACAGCGAGGAGCGACGCCGGGCCGGCCGTCGCCTCGTGCTCGGCGGCAGCCGGCTCCACGGCGGAGGCCCTCAGAGCGCGATGAGGGTGGCGGCGAGGACATCCTCCTGCGCGCGGACGGCCGCCAGCGTCGCGTCGTTCGGCTCGCCGGCGAAGCGGATGCGGGCGCAGGCAGCCTCGGCCCCGGCGAAGATCAGGTTCTCCATCTCCTGCACGTTCCACCCGGCCTCCTTCGCCGAGTCGAGGACCCCGGCCAGCACGCCGACGCGGTCGCGGTGGCGGACCGTCAAGAGGTGGGTCGCCGGCGAGTGCTCGGCGAGGTTGACGGCGTTGAGCACGCGCCCAGTCTCGGCGTAGGTCTCGACGACGCGGACGGCCTCCTGCCCGATGGCGTCGGTCGCCTGCTCGGTCGAGGCCCCGATGTGGTGGGTGACGTAGAAGTTGGGGTGCGCGGCGAGCGGGTGCTCGAAGGCCCCCTGCTTGTCCGCCGGCTCACCGGCCGGCACGTCGGTGGCGAAGCGGACGTTCTTCTCGTCCATCGCCCGGCGCGCGGCCGCCTCGTCCACCACCGCCGCGCGCGACGTGTTGATCAGGAACGCGTTCGGCTCCATCGCCTCGAAGACCGAGGCCCCGATGAGGCCCTCGGTGTCGGGCGTCGCGGCGACGTGGACCGAGACGATGTCCGCCGCCGCCGCGACCTTCTCGGGCGACTCCAGCCGGGCCACGCCGAGCTCGGCCGCGCGCTCGTCGGTGAGCGAGCGGCTCCAGGCGACGACCTCCATCCCGAAGGCCTTCGCGCGCGGGATCATCTCCTGCCCGATGCTCCCCAGCCCGATCAGCCCGAGCGTGCAGCCCTTGATCCCGAACGCCGAGGAGAACCCGCCTTTGTTCCAGCGGCCCTGCCGCGCCTCGCTCACGTTCTCGGGAATCCGCCGGTCCACCCCGAGGATCAGCCCGAAGGCCAGCTCGGCGACGGCCGCCGCGTTCTTGCCGGGGCAGTTGGCGACGAAGATGCCGCGCTGCGACGCGCCCTCGACGTCAATCGTGTCGTAGCCCGCCCCGGCCCGGACGATCAGCTCCAGCTCGCCCGAGGCGTCGAGGTCGGCAGCGGTGACCTTCGTCGAGCGGACGACGAGCACCTGCGGCTCGTGCTCGGCGAGGGCGGCGGTGAGCGCCTCGCCCTTGAGCGCGGGGCTGACGGTGACGGTGTGCCCGGCGTCGCGGAGCTGCTCGGTGCCTTCGTCGGAGAAGGCGTCGGCGATGAGGATATGCATGAGTCGGGAGTCAGGGGTCGGGAGTCGGGGGTCTCGGCTGCTCAAAACCTGTGCACCAGCAGGCCGCTGCGGAGCTTCGGCTCGAACCAGGTCGACTTCGGCGGCATGAGCTGGCCGGCGTCGGAGACGGACAGCAGCTCCTCGGGGCGCGTGGCCGCCATCGAGATCGCCAGATCGGCCTTGCCGCTGTCCACGAGGCGCTCCAGCTCCTCGGTCCCCCGGATGCCGCCGACGAAGCCGATGCCCGCGTCCGTGCGCGGGTCGGTGATGCCGAGCAGCGGCTCGAGGAGGTGCTCGCCGAGGCGGGCCACGTCGAGGGTGTCGGCGACGGTGTCGCGCGCGGTCTCGGGCAGGGCGAGGCCGAACCAGCGGCCGTTCAGGTAGAGCGCGACGTGGCCCGGTGCCGGCTCGGGCGAGGCGTCGTCTTCGAGGTCGAACCGCTCGCGGAGCGTGGCGAGGAAGGCGTCGGGGCCGGCGGGGAGCCGGTAGATCACGCGGTTGTAGGGCAGGATCCTCATCTCCTCCATCGGAAAGAGGACGGCCATGAACCCGCCCGCCTCGTCGCTGTCCGTCACCTCTTTCGCAGCCCGGCTCGCCGCTGCCGAGCGGTGGTGCCCGTCGGCGACGTAGAGCTTGGGCACGAGCCGGAAGGCCTCGCGGACGGCGTCGGGGTCGGGCATCCGCCAGACCTCGTGGCGGACCCCGTCCCCCGCCTGCGCGGGGGCAGGCTCGGCGGTGAAGGCGTAGAGCGGCGCGCCCTGCATCGCCTGCGCGACGAGGGCGTTGACGGCGGGCGTGCCCCGGTAGGTCAGCATCACCGGCTCGGCGTGGGCGCGCTGCGTGACGATGTGCCGCGTGCGGTCGTCCTCCTTGTCGGGCCGCGTCTTCTCGTGCTTGAGGATCGTGTCGTCGTCGTACTCGCCGACGGTGACGAGGCCGAAGAGGCCCGCCTGCGCGCGCCCGTCCATCGTCAGGCGGTAGACGTAGAACGCCGGCTCGTCTTCTTCGATGAACGCCTCGCTCGCGGCGAAGCGGCCGAGAGCCTCGGCCCCCTGCGCGTAGACCCGGTCGTCGTGCTCGTCGGTCCCCTCGGGCAAGGCGATCTCGGGGCGGATGACGTGGAGGAACGAGTACGGCCGGCCCTCGGCGAGCGCCCGTGCCTCGGCGGCGTCGATCACGTCGTAGGGGACGGAGGCGACCTCCTCGGCGTAGCCGGGCGCGGGGCGGAGGGCACGGAACGGGAGCACGGTAGCCATAGCTCGGGAACGGGCGGAAGCGCAGAGAGGCGGCAAGGTAGAACCGGCAGTGGCGTCGGTGCCGCCGGGGGGTCGGCAAAAACAAGGTTAAGACGAGGCCGGTCGTCCGGTTCACCGAAGCTTCGCTGCCCGCCGGCCGGGTTTGGCTTGCATCGCGCTGCAGGATTGCGTACTATGCGGTTTCCACTGCGGGGTGGAGAAGTGGTATCTCGTCGGGCTCGACCTCCGCAATCTGTTCTTTGAAGGAATGAATACGAAGCTGAAAGGCGATGTCGCTGAGCAAGCGGTCACCCTGAAGGCGCTCGAGTTGGGCTGGGAAGTGCTTCGCCCTATCGGAGACCGCCTTCCCTACGACCTCGCGCTCGACGTTAGCAGAACGCTCGTCAAGGTGCAGGTCAAAGCGGCCTACTTCGAGGCGAAGTCAGGCAACTACGTGGTCGATACGCGCCGCACGAAAACCAACCGGCGCACGATGGTCCGCGCTCGGTACGCGGCGCACGACTTCGACTTTGCCCTGTGCTACCTCGACGCGCTCCGCGTCTTTTACGTCTTTCCAGTTTCCGTATTCGTCAGCTATGCCAGCGGGATCAGCATGGTCGAGGACGAGGACCGGCAACGGTCCGCTCGGTCGCGCTCCTACCGCGAGGCATGGCACCAGATTGCGGATTGGGCACCCCATCGGGAAACCGGTGGGCGGTCACCTGTCAAATTCGGGGAAGCCTCAGCACGTCGCGGTGGAGGTAATCCCGAGCCAAGCCTCACCCACGGTGAGGAAGGTGTAGAGACTTGACGGCAGGCACCTACTCCTAGGCTCCGGCCCGGGCACGGTGAAGAGAAAGTCCAGACCCCAAACTCCGACCCTTCAACGGAGGCAGCGAAAGCTGTAGCTGGTACGCATAACCCGAAGACCGCTGGTTCGAATCCAGCCCCCGCTACCACATAGAACGCCGGCTCCTCCCAGGGGTCGGCGTTCTGCGTTTATGGCTGAAGCCGCTTGCCCTGTTGAGACGCGCTCCTCTTGGTCACCCCGAGCGGAGACCCGCAGGATGACATAGTTTGAGCTTTTCAACAGAGCAAGCAGAAGACGCTCGATTGACGCACCTGCGTCGGACACGACCAGCGAACAAACGTCCCCTCTATGTCCACCTTTCTATGTCCACCTTCGAACAAGCCTTTAAGAACATCGACGACGTGCTACGCAAGGAGGCGGGCTGCACGACGGAACTCGACTACACCGAACAAACCTCCTGGCTGCTGTTCCTGAAATACCTCGACGGGCTGGAGCAGGACCTCGCTGACCAAGCGGCGCTGGAAGGGCGGATGTATTTCTATATCCTCGAACCCGAGTACCGCTGGGAGCACTGGGCCGCCCCCAAGAACGCCGACGGCTCGCTCGACTACCACGCGGCGCGCACCGGCGACGACCTCCGCGACTTCGTAGACGATGAGCTGTTCCCCTACCTCCAGGGCTTCAAGCAGCGGGCGACGGGGCCGGACACCATCGAGTACAAGATCGGCGAGATCTTCGGGGAGATCAAAAACCGGATCTCCAGCGGCTACAACATGCGCGAGATCATCGAGCACATCGACGCGCT
>JBBSMV010000044.1:0-14118 GCA_038232975.1 Rhodothermales bacterium | reverse complement strand
GGCGATCTCGACGAGCCGCTCGGTCGCGTCCGGCCGCCGGTCGAAGAGCACGTCCTCGACGCGCTCGAGCAGCTCCGGCTCGATCTCGGCGTAGACCTCGAGCTGCCCGGCGTTGACAATCCCCATGTCGAGGCCGGCGCGGACGGCGTGGTAGAGGAACGCCGCGTGCATCGCCTCGCGGACGCGGTGGGTGCCGCGGAACGAGAACGACAGGTTCGAGATGCCGCCCGAGACGCGGGCGTGCGGGAGGTGGGCCTTGATCCAGCGCGTGGCCTCGAGGAAGTCGAGCGCGTAGCGGCGGTGCTCCTCGAGGCCGGTCGCCACGGCGAAGACGTTGGGGTCGAAGATGATGTCCTCCGGCGGGAAGCCGACCTCCTCGGTGAGCAGCCGGTAGGCGCGCGCGCAGACCTGCTTGCGGCGCTCCAGCGAGTCGGCCTGCCCGTCCTCGTCGAAGGCCATCACGATGACCGCCGCGCCGTACTCGCGCGCGCGCCGGGCCTGCTCCAGGAAGGCGGCCTCGCCCTCCTTGAGCGAGACCGAGTTGACGACGCCCTTGCCCTGCACGCACTTCAGCCCCGCCTCGATCACGGCCCACCGCGACGAGTCCACGACGACCGGCACGCGGGCGATGTCCGGCTCGGCGGCGACGAGGTTGAGGAAGGTCTGCATCGCGGCCTCGCCGTCGAGCATCCCCTCGTCCATGTTCACGTCGAGGAGCTGCGCGCCGTCCTCGACCTGCTGCCGGGCCACGGAGAGCGCCTCCTCGTAGTCGCCCTCCAGCACGAGGCGGGCGAAGCGGCGGCTGCCAGTGACGTTCGTCCGCTCGCCGATGTTGACGAAGTTGGTGTCGGGCCGGACGACGAACGGCTCGAGCCCGCTGAGCCGGAGCGTCGGCTCGGGCGTGGGAAGGGCGCGCGGCGGGCAGCCGGCCACGGCCTCGGCGATGGCGGCGATGTGCGCAGGCGTGGTCCCGCAGCAGCCGCCGACGAGGTTGACGAACCCGGCCTCGGCGTAGGCCCGCATCTGCCCGGCCATGAACGCCGGGGTCTCGTCGTAGCCGCCCATCGCGTTGGGCAGCCCGGCGTTGGGGTAGAGGCTCACGGGGACCGTGGCGACGCGGCTGAGCGCCTCGATGAACGGCCGCATCTGCTGGGAGCCGAGCGCGCAGTTGAGCCCGACCGAGAGCAGGTTCGGGCAGTGGGCGACGGAGAGCCAGAACGCCTCGACCGTCTGCCCCGAGAGGGTCCGCCCGCTCCGGTCCACGATCGTCCCGGAGAGCATCACCGGGAGCGCCGTGCCCGTCGCCTCGGCGTGGCGGACCACGGCCGAGATCGCCGCCTTCGCGTTGAGCGTGTCGAAGACGGTCTCGATCAGGAGCACGTCCACGCCGCCGTCGGCGAGGCCCGCGATCTGCTCGCGGTAGGCGTCGCGGAGCGCGTCGAAGGTGGTGGCGCGGAAGCCGGGGTCGTTCACGTCGGGCGAGAGCGAGAGCGTCCGGCTCGTCGGGCCGATGGCCCCGGCGACGAAGCGGGGCTTCTCCGGCGTCTCGGCGGTCTTCCGGTCGGCGGCGTCGCGGGCGAGGCGGGCGGCGGCGAGGTTCAGCTCGTAGACGAGGCCCTCGGTCCCGTAGTCCGCCTGCGAGACCGCCGTGCTGTTGAAGGTGTTGGTCTCGACGAGGTCCGCGCCCGCGTCGAGGAAGGCGCGGTGGATGCCGCCGACGAGGTCGGGCCGGGTGAGCGCGAGCAGGTCGTTGTTGCCCCGGAGCGGCTGCCCCCACGCGGCGAAGCGCTCGCCGCGGAAGGCGGCCTCGTCGAGGTCGTGGCGCTGGATCATCGTCCCCATCGCGCCGTCGAGGACGAGGATGCGGTCGGCGAGGAGTCGGCGGAGGGTCGCGGCGCGGTCGGTCATGGTGGAAGGGGAGCCGGCGAGCGGTAGAAGAGCGAAGAAAGAGGGCGGGCATAAAAAAACCCCGGCGGCCTTACGGGGCCACCGAGGCGCTGCTTCGGTGCAGCCTTACGGGGCTGCGAGCATCGTACTTCTTACAACGAGAGGGCGCGATTTTTAGTTTCTCGGGGCTGCGCTTTAACGTGTGCTTCATGCTCGTCACAAGACCCCAACAACTAGAGCCACCCCCGCCTAATCCCGGCTCCAGCGCACACGGTCCCCAGCGGTGATGCCATAGGTGTCGGCAAAGCCCGCCTCGGTCTCGACGACGAAGCGCGACAGCCCGTCGGCCGAGACGGACTTCGAGGAGTAGGGCGTCGTGTACTTGGCCGTGTTGAGCACGACCGAGTCCGGGCTGACGAACGTGATGTCGAGCGAGAGCGGGGTGTTGGCCATCCAGAAGCTGTGCTGCTGCGTGCGCGGCATGAGGAAGAGCATCCCGCTGCGCTCGGGCAGCGAGGGCCGGTCCATCAGCCCGCGCTGCGTCGCCGAGTCGCCGTCGGCGATCTCGATGCTGATCGTGACGATCTCCTGGCCGTCCTCGCGCGAAAAGGTGAGCGTGCCGTCGCGGCGGAAGGGGAGGCCGGAGGCCGGTTCATCGCCGGTGGCACCGGGTGCAGCGACCGGGCGCGCCGACGGGTCGGTTTCGCAGCCGGCCGTGAGCAGGAGCGCGAAGCCGAGGCAAAGGAGAAAGCGGAGCATCAGGCAAGTGGAGGCCAGACGAGAGGAGCCGGGTGGGGAGCGATGACGTGAAAGAAACAGCGGGCACGCGGCTGCAACCGTCGCCAGACTACCGACCATTCCGGTTAGCCCCTGGTCGGTCATCGTGCCTCCGCCTACTCCTGCCCTCGGCGACCTGTTTCTCCTCGTCTACGTCCTCCTCTCGACGACTTTTCCCCCGCCAGGCTCGGACCTCCGCTTTGCGGGCACGCCCAAGCTCGCCGACACGCACTCGAAAAAGAGGATCGAGCTCGGGGCCGTCGGGCTGTTCCTCGCCGGCTCGTTCCTGTGCGGCCTCGCGGGCGAGTTCGGGCCGCTCCCGGTCCTCGGCGACGGGATGAACCAGCTCATCGCCTTCCGCGCGGTCCAGGGCCTCGGCGGGGCCGGCCTCTTCGCGATGGCCTTTATCGTGATCGCCGACCTCTTCCCGCCGCGCGAGCGCGGCACGTACCAGGGCTTCGTCGGGGCGACGTTCGGGATTGCCAGCGTGCTTGGGCCGGTCGTGGGCGGGTTCCTGACGGACCACGGCGGCGGCCTCGTGCCGGGTATCGCCGGGTGGCGGTGGGTGTTCTACGTCAACGTCCCCTTCGGGGCGGTCGCCCTCTGGTTCATCCTCCGGCGGATGCCGGCCCTCGAGCCGCGTGCGCGCGGCGGCGGCCTCGACTATCTGGGAGCCGCGCTCCTGCTCGCCGGCCTCGTCCCGCTCGTGCTTGGCCTCCAGCTCGACAAGCAGGCCCACCCGTGGACGGCCCCCGAGACGCTGGCCCTCTTCGCCGGCTCGGTCCTCGCCCTCGCCCTGTTCGCCGTGCGCTCGCTCCGCGTGGACAGCCCGGTGCTCGACCTCCGGCTCTTCCAGGTTAGAGGCTATCGGCGGAACTGTGCGTGGCGGCGCTGCTACAACCCCTGCCCTTCTCTGCCCGTCTCTTCTTTTCTATACGGCTCCTCGCCCTATGTCTTCCAGCGACGGGTGCCGCGCTTGACTTCTCCAGCTTTCTGATGCCTCTTCCCCTCGTGGTGTTCTCCCACCTCCGGTGGGATTTCGTCTACCAGCGTCCCCAGCACCTCCTCTCGCGCCTCGCCCGCAGCCGGCGCGTCGTCGTCGTTGAGGAGCCCGTCCGCGACGAGGGCGAGCCGCACTGGGAGCGCTCGGAGCCGGCGGCAGGCGTCACCGTCTTCCGCCCGCACACGCCCGCCGAGCGGTGGGGGTTCAACGACGAGCAGGCGCGCTACCTCGAACCGCTCCTCGACGAGCTTGCCGCAAGCGAAGTCCTGGGCGGGGCCGTCGCCTGGCTCTACACCCCGCCGCCGTCGTCTACGACCGGATGGACGCGCTCGCACAGTTCGCCCACGCCCCGCCCGAGATGCGCCGCAACGAGCGCCGGCTGCTGGAGACGGCCGACCTCGTCTTCACCGGCGGGCTGAGCCTGCACCGCAGCATCGAGGGCCGCCACGCCAACGCCCACTGCTTCCCGTCGTCGGTCGAGGCGGACCACTTTGCGCAGGCGAACGACGGGGTCGCGGAGCCGGCCGATCAGGCTGGGATTCCGCACCCGCGCCTCGGGTATTTCGGCGTGGTGGACGAGCGGATGGACCTCAGCGTCGTCCGCGCCCTCGCCGAGGCGCATCCCGAGTGGCAGGTCGTGATGGTCGGGCCAGTCGTGAAGGTTGACCCGGCGGAGGGTGCCCGCCTCGCTCCCGCGAAGCCCGACGGCTCCGGCGCGCCGTCCGCCGAGGCGCTGCGCACGGCCGAAGCGCTCGCGCCACGCCTCGCCGCGCTCGCCGGGGCGTCCGACCGTCGTGCCTTCCCGGAGCAGGAGGTCGAGGCGTTGCGCGAGGCTGGGCTGCTCACCGCCCCGCTCCCGAGCGCCGAGGGCGGGGCCGGCCTCGGCCGCGAGCCGGGCACGCTCCACACGCTCTACGGAGTGCTCCGAGCCGTCGGGCGCGGCAGCCTGCCCGTGGGCCGCCTCTACAAAGGGCACCTCGGCGCGCTCGCGCTCATCGGGGCCTACGGGGACGCCGAACAGCGCGCCGCCGCATTTGCCGACGCCCGCGCCGGCCACCTCTTCGGGGTCTGTCACGCCGACGACGCGCGCGGCGTCCGCTTCGAGCCGGCCGGCAGCGGGGGCGTCCGCGTCGAAGGCGCGAAAGTGTTTTGCTCCGGGGCCGGCGGCGTAACGCGCGCGCTCATCAACGGGCAACCGGCGGGACGAGGCGGCGGCTGGCAGCTCGCGCTCGTTCCCCTCGACGAGACCGAGGCGACGGTCGAGCCGGGCTGGTGGCCGGCCGAAGGGATGCGCGCCTCGGTGAGCGGGCGCGCCGACTTCAGCGGCGTCACGCTCGGGCCGGAGGCACTCGTCGGCACGCCGGGCGACTGCGTGCGCGAGCCGCTCTTCACGGGCGGGGCCGTCCGGTTCTGCGCCGTCTGGCTCGGCGGGGCCGAGGCGCTCTTCGCCGCTACCGCCGAGGCGCTCCGGCGGCTCTACCGGCTCGGCGACCCGTTCCAGCAGGCCCGGCTCGGGGAGATGGCGACGGCGCTGGAGACAGGCGCGCTGTGGCTGCTCGGGGCCGCCCGCCTGTTCGAGCGCCCGGACGCGAGCGCCGCTTCTCAGGTCGCCTATGCCCAGATGACGCGGACGGCCGTCGAGCGCGTCTGCCTCGACGTGCTCGGCCTCGCGGACCGATGCCTCGGCGCGCGCGGCCTCCTCCTGCCCAGTCCCGTCGAGCGGATCGGGCGCGACCTCCGCCTCTACCTCCGCCAGCCGGGGCCGGACGGGATGCTCACCGCTGCCGGCCGCTTCGCCGCGACGCATCCGGCCCGCCCGCTCGGCGCCGAGGTCCGCTGATGCCGGCACCGCTCTCCGTCCTCGATGCGCCCGAGCGCGTCCCCCTCCGCCCGCCGGACGCCGTCGCCGCCCTCGGCCGGACGGCCGTCGTGGCCCCTCACCCGGACGACGAATCGCTCGGCTGCGGCGGCCTCCTCGCGCTGCTCGCCCGGCGCTCTCAGCCGGCCTGCGTCATCGTCGTCAGCGACGGGACCGGCTCGCATCCCGGCTCGGCTGCCTACCCGCCGCCGCGCCTCCGGGCGCTCCGGGAGCGGGAGACGGAGGACGCCCTCGCCGCGCTCGGCCTCACCGAGGCAGCCCGCTTCCTCCGCCTCCCCGACGGGGCCGTGCCCCATCCCGACGACGCCGGGTTCGCCGGGGCGGTCGGTGCGCTCGGCGACGCGCTCCGCGCCTTCGGCCCCGACACCGTGCTCGTCCCGTGGCGGCGCGACCCGCACCCGGACCACCGGGCATCGTGGCACCTCGTCCAGGCTGCCGCGCCGGAGCCGTGCCGGATCGTGGAATATCCCGTGTGGATGTGGGAGCGCGAGCACGGCGGAGCACTGCAGCCGGGCGAAGTCGCGCCGTGGCGGCTCGACATTCGGCCCGTGCTGGGGGCGAAGGGCCGCGCCGTCGCCGCCCACCGCTCGCAGACGACCGACCTCATCGCCGACAGCGCGGCCCCGTTTCGGCTTCCCGAGGAGATGATGGCGCGCGCCGCCCGCCCGTGGGAGCTGTACCTCGACCCGCTCTAGCCGATGCCCGACCACACGCTCCCCGAGGACTATTTCGACCGGCTCTACGCCGCGCGCGACGACCCGTGGGACTACGAGACGAGTACCTACGAAGCGGCGAAGTATGCCGCCACGCTCGCGGCACTTCCCCGCGCGCGCTACGCCTCGGCGCTCGAAATCGGCTGCTCGATTGGCGTTCTCACTGAGCGCCTCGCCGCGCGGTGCGACCGGCTCCTCGCGCTCGACGGAGCCGAGCAGGCCCTGGAACAGGCACGAGCGCGGTGCCGCCCGCTCGGGCACGTCCGCTTCGAGCAAGGGACCGTCCCCGCCTCGTTCCCCGACGGCCCATTCGATCTCATCCTTCTCTCCGAGGTCGGCTACTACCTCCCACCTGCCGACCTCGCCCGGCTCCGCGACCTGATCGCGCGGCACCTCGAACCCGGCGGGCACCTCGTGCTCGTCCACTGGCTCGCGCCGGTGCCGGGATGCGCGCTCACCGGCGACGAGGTCCACGCCGCCTTCCTGGCCGACCCTCGGTTCGGCCTCCGCACCGCGAGCCGGGAGGAAGCCTACCGGCTGGACGTGCTGGAGCGAACAGCCTAGCGCCGGGGCGGGCCGGGGAAGCCCGCCCGGAGGTCGCGCATCGCCTCGATGTAGGCGTCGAGCCCGACGACCTCGGTTCCGTACTCGAACGTGACGCGCTTCTGGCCGCCCTCGGCGAGCTCGGCCCCGACCCACTCGGCCCCGCCGTCGGCGCAGTCGGGGCAGCCGTACTGCGACGCGGCGCGGCGGAGGGCCTGGAGGTCGAGCGCCCGGTCGAGCTGGCCTCGCTCGGCCGCGCTGAGCGCGCGCTCGTGGCGAACGTCCGGGACGGCTCGGGTCCACCCGGAGTAGACGAGCCGGGCCGTCCGTCCGGTGACGCTGAGCTCGGTGACGCAGTAGCCGAGGCACTCGCCGAAGCTGGTGCCGCTGAAGAGAGCGGGGGCGTCCTCCTCGTCCGGGCCGCTGCCGAGGAGCGAGCACCCGCCAACCGGGAGGAGCAGGAGGAGAACCAGGAGCCGTTTCATAGCGCGCCGAGAGAGTCAGGACACGAACATAGAGCCGATGGGGCTTTGGGAGCAAGGCACTTTGCTCTCCACTGGTCTTGCCACTGCGTCTCGCTCACCCGCCCGTAGGCAGGCGACCGGGGCGCGGGTGAGCGTTTCAGCGTGCGCCCGCTCGGCGGGGCTGTACGTGCTCCGCCTCCGTGCCGGGCAGGCTAGCCTCTGGCAGACCGTTGTGCGGACGCGGTAGAGACCGGGCCGCTGGAAACGGAATAAGGGCAAGCGACCCGCATCGCGCCGCTACGACCTCCTACCGCTGCTGCCTTCCGGCCCTGACGGAGTTCAGAGGGAGCTGGCCGTACGGGACTTGCCCTTATGCCGCCGGCAGGCCCCCTATGCGCGGGCGGCCGGACTCCAAGTGCGAGCAATATACGAAGGCTCCACGGCTGAGGTCCGCATCACGAGATTTTAAATGGCGCGTCGAGGGTCGCCGGTCGAGGGTCGCCAGAGGAGGACTCCAGACTCCCGACCCCGCACTCCCGACTCTACAGCTGCCCCACCGGGTCCACGTCGAGGTTGATGCGGACCCCCGGCGGCGGCGACCCGAACCGCGCGGTCGCGTCGCGGACACTCGATTACTCTTCAGCCCACAGTGCAGGTTCAGAACACAAGTAGCAGGCGAGATCCAGACTTCACACAATCATCATATGGGGGGGGTAGTCGATGTAGTATGAAATGTCAATGGACTTGATCTATCCGGTGACAGCGCTGTGGCCCATAAACCTCTCAACCCCTACGCACATGCTCTTATTCGCAAAGGCACTCAGATTCTCAGCAGTTCTCGTACTGTCCTTGCTCTTCCTCACAGTCACTCCAACCGATGCCGACGCACTCGAAACGAACTGCTCGTTTTGGCCTGTGGTTAGTGGGGGTCAGTGCTTCGTGGCCTGGGTATGCGACAGTGGCGGAGGCTTCTCCTACACCGATCCCGAGTTCTGTGGCCTCTAACTCCATCATAGGTCAACGGTAGACTGCCACCCCCAACCCCCACTCCCATGAGAATCTTACTCGCGCTCACTCTCCTACTCTTTTTCGCTGCCTGCGAGCAGTTAGACCCCGCGCCCACCGAACGCTCCCTGCCGGCGCAAGTAGAGGCAACCTTCACAGGTGTCGACTTCGCTCGAGCCCCCGAAGCGGCGGAAATGCCACTTGAAGTTCGCAAGGCGGCCATTGAGGCCGCTATCCACGCAACCGTCGACATCACGAGCCATGCAGCTGACTGGCGGGAGGCCGACGCGATGGCGAAGGCTGCTGTCGAAGGTGCCGCGTCTGAATGGGAACGTTCCCATATCGAGCAGGCGACTGCAAAGCTCATGCTCGTCTCCTACCTCGCCCCGAACGCAGGGGAAGCCGGCACCGCCGAGCGTGCGCTCGCCTACGCTAACATGCTCGTGGAACATGAGAGCCCCGAAGTCGAGGCCGTCCTAGCAACGGCACAGGCCTTCGCGAAAGAGTGGCCCCAAGACGACCTCCGGCGGATCGCTAGCCGCAGCGCGGAAACGGCAGAAACCTACGTCGCCAACACGCCGTCCTGCGACGGCTGCGACATCCCGGCCGCCGCACGAGAGCGGATGATCGAGACCGGCCAGACGGAGGACGTGAAGAGTCTCCGTCGGCTTCGGGCTGCGGGGCAACTGCGCGCGCTTGCTGAGTAACCTTCCTGCTCAGTGACTCGAGCGGCCGGGGGGCTCTCCTTCCCGGCCGCTCTGCATAGGTGCATCGCACGTAGCCCCTCGCTTCTACGCCCCCTCGTTCCTACAGCAGCCCCACCGGGTCCACGTCGAGGTTGATGCGAATCCCCTTCGGCGGCGTCCCGAACGCCTCGTTGATGGCACGCACGAGCCGGGAGAGCGCGTAGGGGTGGCCGGCCTCGGCCGACTTGACGATGGTGTGAAAGCGGAACTGCTTCTTCACCCGCCCGATGAACGCCGGCTCCGGCCCGAGCACCTCGGCCGCGCCCGCCTGCTGCCGGAGCAGTCGCGTCCACCGCTCGGCGACGGCTTGCACCGCCCGCTCGTTCGGCCCCTTGAACTCGACGCTGACGAGGCGGCCGTAGGGCGGGTAGCCGAAGGCTCGGCGGTCGGGCAGCTCGGTGCGGAGGAAGCCGAGGAAGTCGTGCCGGGCGGCGTGCTGGAGCGTTGGGTTCTCGGGGCTTCGCGTCTGGAGGATGACCTCGCCGCGGAGCGCCCCGCGCCCGGCCCGGCCCGCGACCTGCATCAGAAGCTGGAACGTCCGCTCGGCCGCGCGGAAGTCCGGCAGCAAGAGGCCCGTGTCGGCGTCCACCACGCCGACGAGCGTGACGCGCGCGAAGTCGAGGCCCTTCGCCACCATCTGGGTGCCGATCAGGACGTCGGCCTCGCCCCGGCCGAAGGCGTCGAGGATGGTCTGGTGGGCGTTTTTCCGGCCGGTGGTATCGAGGTCCATCCGCAGGACACGCGCGCCGGGGAAGACCTCGGCGAGCTCCTCCTCGACCCGCTGCGTACCGGCCCCGACGCGGGCGATCTCGGCCGAGCCACACGAGGGGCAGGTGGCGGGCAGCGGCTCGACGCGGCCGCAGTAGTGGCAGCGGAGGTGCCGGTGGCTCTTGTGGAAGGTGAGCGTCACGGCGCAGTCGCGGCAGTGCGGGGTCCACCCGCAGTCGTCGCAGGTGACGACGGGGCTGTAGCCGCGCCGGTTCTGGAGGAGGATCGTGCCCTCGCCCTTCGCGAGCCGGTCACGGATGGCCTCGCGGAGCGGGTGCGCGAGCGCGCCCCGGAGCCGGCGGACCTTCTTCTCCCACGTCAGGTCCACGATCTCGACGGGCGGTAGCTCGGCGGCGGCGCGGCCGGGGACGGGCACGCGCTCCGGCATCCGCAGCAGCTCATATTTCCCGGCCTTCGCGTTGAGGTAGCTCTCCAGGCTCGGCGTGGCGCTGCCGAGGACGCAGACGGCCCCTTCGAGGTGGGCGCGCATCACGGCCACGTCGCGGGCGTGGTAGCGCGGGGCCGGATCGTATTGCTTGTAGCTCGCCTCGTGCTCCTCGTCCACGACGACGAGGCCGACGTTGCGCAGCGGCGCGAAGACCGCCGAGCGCGGGCCGATGGCGACCGCGAAGCGGCCGCTCCCCAGGTGCCGCCAGGCGTCGTAGCGCTCGCCGGCGCTCATCCGGCTGTGGAGCACCGCCACGCGGTCGCCGAAGTGGGCGCGGAAGCGGCGGACGGTCTGCGGCGTCAGCGCGATCTCGGGGACGAGCACGATCCCGGTCCGCCCGGCCTCGAGCGTCTGGCGGAGGGCCTGGATGTAGACCTCGGTCTTGCCGCTGCCGGTGACGCCGTGGAGCAGGAACGCCTTGGCCGCGCCCGCGCCGAGCGCCGCCCCGATTCGGGCCAAGGCGTTGGCCTGCCCGGCGTTCGGGGTGTGGACGGGCGGCGGCTCGGGGTCGGGCAGCGCGTCGAACGGCGTGCGGAGAACCTCGCGTTCGCTCTTCTCGACGAGGCCCTTCTCGACGAGGCTCTTGACCGTCGCGCTCGACGCGCCGGTGGCGGCGAGCACCTCGGCCTGCCGGGGTTCCGGCTCGCCTTCGTCCCGCAGCCGGGCGAGGGTTTCGAGCACTGCCGTTTGCCGCGCCCCGCGCAGCGACGCGGCCTCCTCGGCCCCGATGCCGCCGGCGAGGCGCAGGTGCCACGCGGTCTTGACGGAGGCCGACGCCGGGGCCATTTCCTTCTCGATCCGAACCAGCGCGTCGCGTTCGAGCCGCCGGAGCAGGCTCGCCGTCACGCCGTCGAGGGTCTGCTGCAAGGTGCCGACGGGCTGCGGGCCGCTCGCCTCCAGGGCCGCCAGCACGCGTCCCCCGGTGCCGTTGAGTCCGAAGGCGGGCCGCTCGGTCCGGTGGACGACGCGGTGGCTCTCGACGGTGGCACCCGCCGGGAGCGCGGCCTTGAGCACCTCGCCCCACGCGCAGACGTAGTACTCGGCGATCCACCGGGTCAGCCTCAGCAGCACCGGCGAGAACGACGGCGCGTCGTCGAGCACGTCGCGGAGCGGCTTCAGGCGCGGCCCCGCCTCGTCGGTCCGCTCGGCGACGACGCCGGTGATCGTGCGGTGCCCGAAGGGGATGACGACGCGCGCGCCGGGCACGGCCTCGGCCTCTAGCTCCTCCGGGACGAGGTACGTGTAGACCTTGTCGACGGGGGTGAGCGGGACGACGCGGGCGGCGGGCATAGGGCAGGCTTCGACGGGCGAGGAATCTACGACGCGCCCGCGCCGACCCGACCGCTTACTCGGCCGCCGCGTGCCGGGGGAGCCGGACGACCGTCAGCCAGAACCCCTCGATAGCCCGGACCACGGCCACGAGCTCGTCGAGGTCGGCGGGCTTGGTGATGTAGCAGTTGGCGTGCTGCTCGTAGGCGGCGTCTACGTCCTCACGCGCCGAGGACGAGGTGAAGATCACGACGGGGGTCCGCTTAAGCTCGTCGTCGGCCTTCATCTCGGCGAGGACCTCGTGCCCGCTCTTCTTGGGCATGTTGAGGTCGAGCAGGACGAGGTCCGGCTCGGGAGCCTCGGCGTAGTCCCCCTCGTGCCTCAAGAAAGCCAGCGCCTCCTCGCCGTTGCCCGCGACGTGGAGGTTGAGCGGCAGCGACGTCTCGCGGAGGGCCTGCTTCGCCAGCTCTACGTCGCCGGGGTTGTCTTCGACAATCAGAACTTCAATCGGGGTACCGCTCATCGTAGCCTCGCGCAGGAAGAGATGAGGGGGATTCCGAACGCGGCGCGGCAGAATGTGGACACGCCGCGCGGCTACAGAACCCTCCCGCGCCTCGACGGAGGCACGCGGCTAAATCCGCCAATACTGTGCCGCGCTCAGGCCGTCCGCATCACCGCCTGCCGGAAGGCACCGACATTTTCCGGGATCGTCCCCTCGCCCCGGAAGATGGCGCTCGCCGCGACGAGCACGTCCGCCCCGGCGTCCACGAGCGCGCGCGCGTTCGACGGCTTGACCCCGCCGTCTACCGAGACGAGCGCCCCCGCGCCGAGCGTATCGACGAGGCCGCGAATCCGGCCCACCTTCCGCACCGACCCTGGGATGAACGCCTGCCCCGAGAAGCCGGGGTTGACCGACATCACGAGCACGAGGTCGAGCTCCGGCAGGAGCTCTTCGAGGAGGTAGGGCGGCGTGGCCGGGTTGAGCGCGACGCCCGCCTTCGCGCCGGCCTCCTTGACCTGCTGCACGACGCGGTGGAGGTGCGGCGTCGCCTCCTGATGCACCGTGATGACCGACGCCCCGGCCTCGGCGAAGTCGTCCACGTAGCGCTCCGGCTCGGCGATCATCAGGTGCACGTCGAGCGGCGTGCCGGTCTCCTCGGCGAGCGCCCGCAGCCCGCGCATCACCGGCACGCCCATCGAGAGGTTCGGCACGAAGTGGCCGTCCATCACGTCGATGTGCAGCCACTCGCAGCCGGCCTCGACGGCGGCGCGGGCGTCGCGTTCGAGGTGGCCGAAGTCGGCCGAGAGGATGGAGGCGGAGAGGATCATCGGTGAGACGGGGGACGTGGTGCCATTTCTCGGGCGACCACAAGGGATCGCCCCTACGAACCACGGGGCGGGGCCAGACGGTAGACCTCGGGCGAGGCATGCCTCGCCCCTACGGGCATGGGGCAGCATTGTCTCGGTACCTTCCCAGCTTCGCCTGTCCTCTGTCCTCACCTGCTCACTCTGCCTGCGGCCTACAGTCGCGGAGGGTCGTCTCGCCGTCGAGGTCTACCGAGACGAGATCGCCCTCTACCTGCGCTACGGTGGCACCGCTTGCGTCTCGGTACGTGGTACCCCCGTCGGCGCTGAGGGTTAGGTCCTGGCCGTCGAGCGCGAGCACGACCGTGCGCCGGTCGGGCGAGCGCGAGAAGAAGAACGTCTCGCCGTCGGCGCAGACGTAGCGGACCCGGACCACGGCGCGCTCCTCGGGGTCGTCCGGTTTGTCGGGCACGAGCGGGTGGTCGGGGTCGCCGATCTCCTCGTCGAGGATGGGGTCGTAGGTCTGGCTCTCGGGCGACTCGCAGGCGGCGAGACCGAGGGCGAGCAGGGCGAGCAGGCGGAGGCCGTGGATCATGGCATCGGGGGTATCGGGTGAACCACTGGGTTAGCGCTTGACGAGCGCCCGCGCCGCCTCGGCGACGGCGTCGGCGGTGAGGCCGAGGTGCTCGTAGACCTCCTCGTAGGGGGCCGACGAGCCGAAGCGCCGAAGCCCGATCACGGTGCCGTCGAGGCCGACCCACTCGTACCAGCCGAGCGGACTCGCCGCCTCGATGGCGACGCGGGCGCGGACGCTCGGCGGGAGCACCTCGGCGCGGTAGCCCTCGTCCTGCTCGCGGAAGAGCTCCCAGCACGGCATCGAGACGACGCGGGCGGCGATGCCCTCGGCTTCGAGCATGTCGCGGGCTTCGAGGGCGAGGTGGACCTCGGAGCCGGTGGCGAGGAGCAGCACGTCAGGGTCCTCAGCGTCGGCCAGGACGTAGGCTCCGCGCCGCGTGCCCGAGGCCGAGGCGTAGGTCGAGCGGTCGAGCGTCGGGACGGCCTGCCGGGTGAAGGCGAAGGCCGCCGGCCCGTCGGTCCGCTCGAGGGCGAGCCGCCACGCCTCGACGGTCTCGTTGGCGTCGGCGGGGCGGAAGACATAGAGGTGCGGGATCGCGCGCAGCCCGGCGAGCTGCTCGATGGGCTGGTGGGTCGGCCCGTCCTCGCCGAGGCCGACCGAGTCGTGGGTGTAGACCCAGAGCACGGGGGCCCCCATCAGCGCCGAGAGGCGGACGGCGGGCTTCATGTAGTCCG
>JBBSMV010000043.1:0-14243 GCA_038232975.1 Rhodothermales bacterium | reverse complement strand
CGGCCAGCACCGCCTCGTCCAGTTGGAAGCTCAGTGTGACAGCAGGAGAGAACGGATTAGGGTAGGACGCGAGCTGCGCAGCGCGGCTATGGCTCCTACCACCCATCCCGACGAGCGCATATTCCATCGCCACCGAGAGGCCCGCGACGGGAGCGCCGGACGGGGTCTCGACGGCGACGCTGAACAGGGGCGAGTCCGAATCCTCGCCGCTGTCGCAGGCGGCGAGCAGCAGGAGGCAAAAGAGCAGGACAGGAAGGCGTAGCATGAGCGAGCAGGTTGGTTTTGGAGCGGCCAAGATAACACCCGCTATACTGCGTCAACCGGCGGGCTTCTCGACTACGATCTCCCTACCGGCTTTTCTCGAACACGAGAAAGTGCTGCCGGGGCAGGAAGTCCTTCGTCTCGACGTGTCGCAGCCCGACCGCCTCTAGCTCGCGCCGGGCCTGGGCCTCGGTCATCTTGTGGAGCGGCTTGATCGGGACTGACGGGTCCTCGCCCCGGTACTCAACGAGCACCACCCGGCCGCCGGGCCGGAGGCCGCGCACGATCCCCTGCATCATCTCGCGCGGGTGCGAGAACTCGTGGTAGGCGTCCACGATCAGCACCACGTCTACGGCGTCGGCGGGCAGGTTCGGGTTACTGACCGTCCCCTGCACCGGGACCACGTTCTCCCGCCCCTCCCCCGCCGCCCGCGCCTCGACGATGCCGAGCATCTCGGGCTGAATGTCCACGGCGTAGACCGTCCCCTCGGGCACGCGCTCGGCGAGGCGGAAGGTGAAGTAGCCCGTCCCGGCCCCGATGTCCGCCACGACGGCGTCCGGCTCCAGCCCGAGCGAGTCCACGACCTCGCCGGGCCGCTCGGTCTCGGCGCGCTCGGAGCGCTCCAGCCACGCCGCGCCGCGGTGGCCCATCACCTGGGATATCTCGCGTCCGAGGTAGACCACGCCGGTCCCGTCGCGGCTCGCCGGGCCTACGGTGTAGAGGCTGGTGTCGCGCGGAGCCTCGGCCGGCGCGCTCGCGGTCGCAGCCGAGGCACCCATCACGGCCGGGCGGGCGAGGTCGTCCGCCGAGTCCGGCCCGCAGCCGGAAGCGGTGAGCAGGACGGCGAGGGATAAAACGAATCGGTTCATCGTGGCACTCCCTTCGGTTGCACCCAGGGCAGGCTCCGGGACGCGGCATGCCGTGTCCTGTTCAGGAATAGCAGAGCGGTTCGAATAACATACGCCGCTGCCCTATCTGCCTCGGCAACATCCCCTTCTATGCGCCGGGAGGGGCCGAGCGTGATACCACCCCGCCCAGGGCGACCACACGGGGTCGCCCCTACGGGCATCGTTCAATCAAGCCCCTGGCCGGGTGACGGGGACCGGGCGGCGGATCTCGCCGGGCAGCGCCGCCCCGGTCGCCGTGCCCTCGGCGGCATACGGCTCGCGCAGCTCGACCGGCGGCAGCGCCTTCTTCTTGCGCGAGCGGAGGTTCAGGAACTCGACGGCGAGCGAGAACGCCATCGCCGCGTAGATGTAGCCCTTCGGGATGTGCCGGTCCAGCCCCTCGGCGATCAGCGTCATCCCGATCATGATCAGGAACGCGAGCGCCAGCATCTTCACCGTCGGGTTCTTGTGGACGAAGTTCGAGATCGGCGTCGCAAAGACCATCATCACCCCGATGGCGATGACGACGGCGATGATCATCACCATGATCTCCTCGGCCATTCCGACGGCCGTGATAACGGAGTCGAGCGAGAAGACGAGGTCGAGCAGCCCGATCTGCACGAGGACGCTGACGAACGAGACGGCCTTGCGGGTCTCGGTGGCGTGGTGGCCGTCACCTTCGAGCTTGTTGTGGATCTCGTGGGTGCTCTTGGCGACGAGGAACGCACCGCCGATGAGCAGGATCAGGTCACGCCCGGAGATTTCCTCGCCGAACGCCTCGAACAGGGGTGCGACGAGGCCCATCACCCACGTGATCGAGAGCAGCAGTAGGATGCGCATGATCATCGCCAGGGCGAGGCCCCAGAAGCGCCCGCGCGCCTGCTGAGCCTCAGGCAGCTTGCCCGTCAGGATCGAGATGAAAATGATGTTGTCGATCCCGAGGACGATCTCGAGCACGGTGAGCGTGCCGAGGGCGATCCAGGCTTCGGGCGTGGCGATCCAGTCGAACATGGAGGGTCGGGAGTCAAGGGTCGGGAGTCAAGGGTCGGGAGTCGGGAATGCGAAGGCTATTTGATACGTCCACCCTATGTCATCTGAGCGAAGGCCCGCAAGGGCCGAAGTCGAAGGACCTCTCCGGGCACCTCGTCAGAGGTCCTTCGGCTCCGTTCGCTTCGCTCACTCCGCTCAGGATGACAAAGGGGGACCGGCGTGCCGGCAACCACGAGCGACCGGCAGCCACGAGCTAAAAGCCACCAGCCACTCAACGCCCGATTATATTAGCCCCGCCTGCCCTTTTGATCCAGCTTTTCTTTCCCTCCGTCTACCCCTCGACCCCGCATGGCGAAAATCCAGCCCTCTCCCACCGCAGATCCTGCCCTGGCACAGCCAGGCGGCGACGGGGCAGACGACTCCACCGACCGCCTCGAAGCCTACATCGCTCACTACCCCGAGTGGGCCAAGACGCTCGCGCGCCGTTACTTCACCAAGACGATCAACCAGTTCGTCCTCCACGGCAACGTCCGCGACCTCGTCCCGACCGAGCTCGTCCCGACCGAGGACGGTGCCGTCTCCGGCAGCGGCGAGCGCACCTTCGTCCCGCTGCGCGAGTTCCTCGCGCGCGACCTCTTCGCCGGGCGCGACATCGTGCTCTTCTACGACCGCTCCTCCGGCATCCACTTCGCCGACAAGGCCAGCCAGGCTGACTTCAACCGCGCCCTCTCGGGCTACGACACCATCTTCGGGACCGAGTACGCGAGCAAGCTCCCCAAGGACCCCGTCCGCGTCTTCTCGGTGCTCGACAACTACTTCCGCCTCCGCATCGCCGACGGCAAGCGCATCGCCTGCATCCTCGACTACGCCGAGACCATCGTCCCGATGGCCGAGGCGGCGAGCTACTCGGCTGAGGACCGCAACGCGCTCGTCTTCCTCCAGCGCTGGAGCCACGACCCGCACCTCCTCCGGGCCGACTTCACCCTCGTCCTCGTCGCCGAGAACCTGAACGACCTCAACCGGCAGCTCGTCCAGAGTCCGTACACCGAGGAAATCCAGATCGAGATTCCGGACGAGGGGGGCCGGCAGCGCTTCGTCGAGTGGATGCTCCGCGACGGGCGCGGCGCGACCTTCGAGGCGCGCAGCGAGGTCAGCCAGGCGGCGCTCGTGGGCACCACCGCCGGCCTCGGCTACGTCCAGCTCCGCACCATCCTCGCCGACGTCCTCGAGAACGGCCGCCGCCTGACGTTCGAGACGCTGACCGAGCGCAAGAAGGAGCTGATCGAGGCCGAGGCCTACGGCCTGCTCGAGTTCGTCCACACCGACTTCACGCTGGACCTCGTGGCCGGGCACGACGAGGCGAAGGAGCACCTCCGCGCCGCCGCCCGCGCCGTCCGCCAGGGCCGCCACGACGTGATGCCGATGGGCTACCTCATCGCCGGGCCGGTAGGGACGGGGAAGACGTTCCTGATCACCTGCTTCGCAGGCGAGATCGGCATCCCGATGGTGAAGCTCAAGAACTTCCGCAGCCAGTGGCAGGGCGTCACCGAGGGCAACCTCGAGAAAATCCTCAACCTGCTGCGCGCGATGAACCCGGTGGCCGTGATGATCGACGAGGCCGACGCCGCGCTCGGCGACCGCAACGCCCAGGGCGACAGCGGGGTCTCGTCGCGCGTCTTCGGCCAGATCGCCCAGGCGATGAGCGACACCCAGTTTCGGGGCAAGATCATCTGGTTCCTCGTCACCGCCCGCCCGGACCTGATGCCGGTGGACCTCAAGCGGCAGGGCCGGGCCGAGGAGCACATGGCGCTCTTCTACCCGACGACGCGCGAGGCGCGCGAGGAGCTGCTCGCCGTGATGATGAAGCGCACCGGCGTCACGCTCCCGATGGAGCAGATTCCCGACGCGCTCCTCAACGGCGAGCGCACCCTCAGCGGGGCCGACATGGAGGCGCTCTTCACCCGCGCCAAGTTCCGCGCCGCCGCCGAGACCGGCGGCAGCGAGCAGGCCGAGGTCACCCCGGAGATCGTGCAGGCCGTCGTGGACGACTTCATCCCGCCGACCTACCCGCTCCAGGTCGAGCTTCAGGCGCTCGTCGCGGTGCTCGAATGCACGAGCCGGGCGATGCTGCCGGAGCGCTACCGCGAGCTGGAGCGCGAGGCGATTGTCCGCCGCGTCGAGGAGCTGAAAGCTCTCGTCGGCAACCGATAAAACGTGATTACTTTTTCTTCCTGTCCCGCAGCTCGCTCAGCTCCTTGTAGAGATCGTAGGAGATGAGTACGGCATACGGATCGTTATTTTTCTGGATCAGGATGCCGCTCTTCATCTTCTTGGCTTGCTCCACGAGGCCGGACGTGTCGGAGCGCAGCTCTGTGATCGTGGCGACGGCTTCGATGCCTTCGGTGCTGTACATAGTTCAGGTAGTGTGCGGTGAGGGGGGAGAGAGGAGCGATCCGACGGCGAACATCGGACCATGCGCTCCGGGCTTTATGCCTCACTTAATATACTCCCTATCTATCATACCCACCGTGTAGGTGCCCGCATAAGGTTCACGATTGGTTTACTCTTCCCACCAAACCGCGCCCCTTCCTCTGCAAACCATGCTGTCCGGAGCAAATAATCCGATCTAGCTGGTTACCAGGCTGAGTACATCTTCATCCATTCGCTCATCCTTTTTGCTCCTTTCCTACCTTCGCCCGTCTTTTTGTGCAGAGTGCCTGCTGCGGAAGCGGGAAAGAGCGGGCGAATGGCGCGGCGGTGAAGCCTAAATCTTCTGCCCTTCCGTTCCTCCACTCCTCCGCTCTTTGACGCTCTTCGGCTCCCAGGTGAAGGTTTGGCAGGATCGAAGCCGGGTGGCGAACCGCGCCTGGCGCGTTGGCTACAAATCGGCGCGCGCGGCTATCTTTCCGCCCCCTCACCCAACGCCCCCGCATCATGGCAAGCCCCTCCTACGACGTCGTCGTCATCGGCTCCGGCCCCGGCGGTTATGAGACCGCGATCCGCTCCTCGCAGCTCGGCTTCAAGACCGCCGTCATCGAAAAGAACAAGCTCGGTGGCGTCTGCCTCAACATCGGCTGCATCCCGACAAAGGCCCTGCTCAAGAGCGCCGAGCTGATGGCGCAGCTAAACCACCTCGGCGACTACGGCCTGAGCTTCGGCGGCGACGGCGCACCTCCGTCCATCGAGCCGGACTTCGCTGCCGTCATCAAGCGCTCGCGCGGGGTGGCGGACAAGATGAACAAGGGCGTCGGTTTCCTGATGAAGAAGAACAAGGTCGACGTCCTCATGGGCAAGGCCACGCTCAAGGGCGGCGGCAAGATCGCCGTCGAGCCGAGCGAGACGATGGACGGCGAGACGGTCGGCGAAAAGAGCGAGGTCACGGCGAAGCACATCATCATCGCCACCGGCGCGCGGGCGCGCGAGATCCCGCCGCTCCCGATTGATGGCAAGAAGGTGGTCGCCTACAAGGAGGCCATGCTCCAGACCAAGAAGCCGGGCTCGCTCCTCGTCGTCGGGGCCGGGGCCATCGGGGTCGAGTTCGCCTACGTCTACCACCACATGGGCACCGAGGTCACCATCGTCGAGGTGCAGGACCGGCTCGTGCCCGTCGAGGATCAGGAGGTGTCGAAGGAGCTGGAGCGAGCCTACAAAAAGATGGGTGTGAACGTGATGACGGGCGTGCAGCTCAAGGAGGTCAACACGAAGGGCAAGAAGGTCAAGGCCACGATCACCACCAAGAAGGGCGACGAGACGCTGGAAGTGGATCAGGTGCTCTCGGCCGTCGGCGTCGTCGGCAACGTCGAGGACATGGGCCTCGAGGAGGTCGGGGTGAAGGTCGAGCACGGAGCGATCCAGGTGGACGAGTTCTACCGCACGGGCGTGGACGGTCTCTACGCCATCGGCGACGTGATCGGCGGGCCGTGGCTCGCGCACGTCGCCAGCCACGAGGGGATCGTCTGCATCGAGAAAATCGCCGAGGAGAGCGGGAACACGGAGGTCCATCCGCACCCGGTCGACTACAACAACGTCCCCGGCTGCACCTACTGCCAGCCGCAGATCGCGTCGGTGGGCTACACCGAGGCGGCGGCGAAGGAAGCGGGCTACGAGGTCAAGGTCGGCAAATTCCCGTTCTCGGCCAGCGGCAAGGCCGCCGCCATCGGCGACACGTCGGGCTTCGTGAAGGTGATCTACGACGCGCAGTACGGCGAGTGGCTCGGCTGCCACATCATCGGCCACGACGCGACCGAGATGATCGCCGAGGCCGTGACGGCGCGGACGCTGGAGACGACGGCGCACGAGGTGATGGAGGCGATGCACCCGCACCCGACGCTCTCCGAGGCCGTGATGGAGGCCACGCGCGTCGCCTACGACCGAGGGATCAATATCTGAGCTTCTGGCTGTTGGCTATTGGTTTTCACTGGACTGAGCGGGGCCACCGCCGAGGAAGGCAGCGTAGTCGGCGAGCGGGCCGTCGGGCGTCGAGGCCGGGAATCCGCCGGTTTCGAGGTCGGCGTAGGTCAGCCAGTAGATGCGGGCGAGGCGGCGGAGGCGGCGGTCGTAGACCGGCTGCGTGAGCGCGAGGACGGCGGCGTTGTCCGCGCCGGGGATGCCGTTTTCGATGAGCCACGCGACGAAGGCGGGGTCGTAGTGCCCGAAGGCGCGCGGCGCGGCGAGGGCGAGCCGGACCTGCTGCGCCGTCGCGGTGTGCGGCCCGTCGAGGAACGGGACGATCCCGGCGCGCTCGATCAGGTTCGTCGGCGTCACGATCTGCGCGGCGACGCAGGCCAGCCCGCGCACACCGAAGTCCGCGAACCAGGTGCTGAAGGCAGGGTCGCAGACCTCTGTCTCCCGCCGGGCTACGCCAGCGAAGGCGTCGTCGAGACCCGCCCGCACGTCGAGGAGCGCCGCCTCACCGTGCGACGGCGAGGCGTCCGGCGGTGCATCGTTAGGCGGCGGGGCTTCCGTGACGGTGCGCCCGCCGCCGCACCCGGTGAGGGCGAGGAGGAGGGCGCAGGCGAAGAGGCGGTGTGCGGGCATGGCGTGAGGCGGAGGAAGTGGAGGGAAGATCGAACAGATCGAACGGGCGGGCGTAGCATCGGCTCCCTTCCGCTCTCCACCTCTCCCCTCCCCGATCCCATGAAAAACGAAGCCACCCGCAACGAGCAGATCGAGCACCTCGCCGAGCTGATCGGCAACACCCACATCTGCATGCTCACCACCATTGACACCGACGGCAAGCCGTGGAGCCGCCCGATGGGCGTGCAGGAAGCCGCCTTCGACGGCGACCTGTGGTTCTTCACCGACGTGAGCTCGGACAAGGTCGAGCATATCCGCCGCAGCCCCGGCGTCGGCGTCGCCTTCGCCCGGCCGAGCGACCAGGAGTACGTCACGATGGCCGGCCGAGCCGCCGTCCTCAACGACCGGCAGAAGATCGAGGACCTCTGGAGCGAGCACCTCACGACGTGGTTCCCCGACGGCGCCGACGACCCCGACCTCCGCCTGATCCACGTCGAGGTAGACCGCGCCGAATACTGGGACTCGCCGTCGAGCTTCGTGGTCTACGCGCTCGGCTACGCGAAGGCCAAGCTCACGGGCGAGCGTACGCACGACATCGGCGACCACGAGAAGGTGAGCCTCTAGCCGCAACGGCAGCAGCCCGAATAGCAGCGCCCCGGCCTCACCCAGGACCGGGGCGCTGCGCGCTCCCCGCGATCCAACCCCCGCTGGGAAATAGACGCTGTCAGTTGCTCTTGAATCAGTTGCTCTTGAGGAGGATGTCGCCGTAATACGCCGTGGCGGACCCGCCGGTGTTGTCGGTGTCGGTCATGACGGCGAGGCCGGAGATCGGGGGCGGCTCCTCGCCGAAGGCGCGGCGGTAGTCTTCGGCCAGGTTGCGCTGCTCGCTCCGCCACGCGTTCGCGTTGGCGGGGCCGCTCTCGACAGGCACCATCATCACCCGGTCGGTGAACGGGTTTGCGGCGATGCGGGTCTCGTCGGCGTGGTTGGCCCAGACGTAGTTGAGCGCGCGGAGCGGGACGTCGCCGTGGCCGAGGGCCTTGACGGCTTCGTACTTGAGCCGCTCGCCGAAGGAGAGGTCGCTCGGGTCGTGGGCGAAGGTGACGTAGAGCCGGGCCGCGTAGTCGCCGCCGCCCTTGCGCTCCATGTCTCCGTCTTCCAGGACGTTCTCGACTTCCCAGCGCCACTCGACGATGGGGTAGCGCTCGCTTGGCAGCGTGAGGCGGTGGACGAGGCCGGTGGACGAGGCCGGAGGCCGACGCGGTGGCCTCACCCTTGAGGATGACGCTGCCGCCGTCGCTCACGAGGGCGTAGCGGCTTCGGCCGGCGTCGCCGAGGGTCATCGGCTCCCACTCGTCGGGAAGCGCGGCGGGAGTGCCCTGCGAGAAGCTCCCGACGCGGACCGTGCCGGCCCACGCTGCCCCGAGCAGGAGGAGGACAGTGCCGAGAAAGGCGAGGGTTCAGGTCGTGGTTTGCATGCGCTCTCCAACCGGCGCACCCCGGCTTTCATTCAGCCGATCCGTGTCCATCCCCTATCCACCTCGCGCTGTTTTCTGACCGGCCCTTGCTCGAATAGCTTTTCGCCCTGGAGCCTCGCGCGGAGCGAGAGACCACCGGCCCAGGCGTATCTTCGGCCCACCGCGGGCACTGAACTCTTCCACCACGCCCCATGAGCACCGGACAGCTTCAGGCGATCTGGATCAAGCGGATGAAGAGCGGCCCGATGGACCCTGCCGCCTCGGCCAACCTGATCGCCGGGCGCGGCCTCGTCGGGAACGCGGACCAGGGCCGACGGCGGCAGGTGACGCTCCTCGAAGAGGAGGTGTGGGCCGACCTGATGCACCGGCTTGGCAGCGCGCTCGATCCTTCGGCACGGCGGGCGAACCTCCTCGTGCGCGGCTTCCCGCTCGCCGGCAGCCGGGGCCGCGTCCTGCGCGTCGGCGGCTGCCGCCTCTGGATTCGCGGCGAGACGAAGCCGTGCCGGCAGATGGACGAGGCGCTGCCGGGCCTGCGGGCGCTGATGTTCCCCGACTGGCGCGGCGGGGCCTTCGGCGAGGTTCTCGATGACGGCCGCATCGCGGTGGGCGACGCGGTGCGCTGGGAGCCGTAGCCCGCGATGACACCCGACTCGCCCAACCCGGCCGCCGACCTGTCTGGAGGTGCCGCGCTCTCGCGCAGGGCGGCCGTCCGCTTCATCGTCGCCGTCGGGCTGGTGAGCCTGTTCGCCGACGTGACCTACGAGGGGGCGCGGAGCATCACCGGGCCGTTCCTGGCCGTGCTCGGGGCGAGCGGCGCGGCGGTCGGCCTCGTGGCCGGCCTCGGCGAACTGGCCGGCTACGGTCTCCGCCTCGCCGCCGGGGTCATCGCCGACCGGACGGGGCGGTACTGGCTCCTCACCGGAATCGGGTACGCCGTAAACCTCCTCGCCGTGCCGGCCCTCGCGCTCGCCGGAAGCTGGGAGGCAGCGGCCGTGCTGATGGTGGCCGAGCGGATCGGCAAGGCGATCCGCGCGCCAGCCCGCGACGTGCTCCTCTCCCACGCCACGAGCGCGACGGGCCACGGCTGGGGCTTCGGCCTCCACGAAGCCCTCGACCAGATAGGGGCGGTCTCCGGCCCGCTCGTCGTCGCTGCCACGCTCGCCTTCACCGACGAGAGCTACCGGCAGGGCTTCGCCGTACTGCTCGTCCCGGCCCTCCTCGCCCTCGCTGTGCTCGGCCTCGCCCGACGGCGCTACCCCAACCCGAGCACGCTCGGCGTCGAGCCGGACTCACCGGCCCCGGACGGCCCGCTCCCCCGCCGCCTGTGGCTCTACCTCGGGGCGGTCGCGCTCGTCGCCGTGGGCTACGCCGACTTCCCCCTCGTCGCGTACCACTTCGAGCGGACCGGCCTCGCCCCCGCCGCCGTCATTCCGCTCTTCTACGCTGGGGCGATGGCGACGGACGCGGTCGCCGCGCTCAGCTTCGGCCGGCTCTTCGACCGGCGCGGGCTGGGGGTGCTCGCGCTGGCGGCCGGGCTGGGGGCGCTCGCCCCGCCGCTCCTCTTCCTCGGCGGGTTTCAGATGGCGATGGGAGGCGTCGCGCTCTGGGGCATTGGGATGGGCGCGCAGGAGTCGGTGATGCGCGCCGCGATCGCCCGGATGATCCCGGCGGCGCGGCGCGGGACGGCCTACGGCCTGCTCAACGGCGGGTACGGCCTCGCGTGGTTCGCCGGCAGCGTCGCCCTTGGCGCGCTCTACGACGTGTCGGTCCCGGCGCTCGTCGTCCTCGCTGTGGCGGCACAGCTCGCCGCCGTGCCGCTGTTTCTGCTCGTGCGTCGCCCCTCGTGACCCGCTCGCGAGCCTCGTCCCGCTGCGCTAGGCGGGGTTCGGAGCGTCGAGCAGCCCCTCTTTTTCAGCCCACGCCCGCAGTGCGGCCTCGTCCTGGAGCGACGTCGGGATCGAGACCTCGACCTCAACGAAGAGCGCGCCCGCGCCGTCGCCGGACTGAACCCCCTGGCCTTTGAGCCGCAGCCGCTCGCCAGGCTGGGTGCCGGGCGGAATCGTCACGCGGACCGTCTTGCCGTAGGCCGTCGTGATCGAGCGCGTCGTCCCGAGGAGGGCCTCGGCGACGTTGATCGTCGCGGTCGTGACGAGGTCTCTTCCCTCGCGCCGGAACCGGGGGTCGGGGCGGACCTCGAACGTGAGGTAGAGGTCGCCGCGCTCGCCCGTTGGGCTGGTCTGCCCCTGCCCGCGGAGCCGTACGCGCGTCGCGTCTTCGACGCCCTTCGGGATCGTGATGCGGACGGTCTCGCCGCCGGGCAGCGTGACCTCGGTCTTGCCGCCGTTGAGGGCTTCCTCGAAGGGAATCTCCAGCCGGGTCTCGATGTCGCCGCCCCGCGTCGAGGGCTGCGGGCCGCGCCGACCCTGGAAGGGGTCCTGGCCTCGCGCCGCGCCGCCCCCGCCGCCGAAGAACTGCCCGAAGAGGTCGCCCAGCCCACCGATGCCGCCCATCCCCTCGTCGGCGAACTGGTAGCCTTCGTTCGGGCCGAAGCCCGTGGACTCGACGCGGACGTAGGTGCCGTCGGGGGCGCGGTGGTAGCGGCCTCCGCCGGGGCGGTCCGAGTTGAAGCCGCCGAAGCCTCGTCCGGCGAACGGGTCGCGCCGCATCTGGTCGTACTGCTTGCGCTTGGCCGCGTCGCCGAGCGCGTCGTAGGCTTCCTGGACGGCCTTGAATTTCTCCTCGGCCTCGGGATTGTCCGGGATGCTGTCCGGGTGGTGGTCGCGGGCGAGGGCGCGGTACGCCTTTTTGATCTGGGCCGCCGTCGCGTCTTCGCTGACGCCGAGGGTCTCGTAATAGTTGGGGAGCGATGCCATAAACGTGTGATGGTGTGTCCCGCTTGGCACCGTCGTTTTGCGCTGCTAGTTCCTCGAACTTCTGCTCAAGCCATCGCCGCCTCGACGTCCGCGACGGACTTAGGGATACCGGGGCCGAGCACGCGCGGGCCGCCGTCGGTGCAGAGCACGTCGTCCTCGATGCGGATCCCGCCGAAGCCGCGGAAGTCCTCCACCGCGGCGTAGTCGATGAACGCGGTGTGGCGGCTCTCGTCGCGCCAGCGGTCGATGAGCGGCGGGATGAAGTAGCACCCCGGCTCGATCGTCACGACGTTGCCCGGTTCGAGGTCCCTCGCGAAGCGGAGGAAGCCCAGCCCGAACTGCTCGCTGCGCGGCACGCCAGTGGGATAGGCGACGGCGTCGCCGAGGTCGTGGAGGTCGTGGACGTCGAGCCCGAGCGGGTGGCCCAGCCCGTGGGGGAAGAAGAGGGCGTGCGCCCCGGCCTCGACGGCGGCGTCCGTATCGCCTTTCATCAGCCCGAGGTCTTTCAGCCCGGCGGCGAGCGTGTGGGCAGCCCCGAGGTGGAGGTCGCGGAAGCTCACGCCCGGCCGCGTACCGTCGATGGCCTCCTCCTCGGCCCGGAGCACGAGCTCGTAGACCGCCCGCTGCTCGTCGGTGAACGTGCCGCTGACGGGGATCGTCCGGGTGACGTCGGAGGCGTAGCCCTCGGCGGTCTCGACGCCGGAGTCGAGGAGCAGGAGCTGGCCCTCGCGGAGCGTGTTGCCCCGGCTGTGGTTGTGGAGGACCTCGCCCCGCACGGTCGTGATCGGCTCGAACGAGAGCGCCCGGTCGTGCCGGAGGGCGACGGCGAGCATGGTCGCCCGCACGTCGTGCTCGCGGATGCCGGGCCGCGTGACGCGGAGGGCCTCGGCGAGCATCTCGGCCGAGACCGCGAGCGCATCCTCGATCTCGGCGACCTCGGCCTCGCTCTTCACCAGCCGAAGCGCGCCGAGCGCCCGCGCCAGCTCGTCCGACGCGCCCGCTTTCACGGCGTCCACCGACTCGCCCAGAAGCTCGGCGAGACCGAGCAGCACGCTCGGCATGAACGGCGGCGGGTAGTGAACCCCTCTCCCCTGTCGCTTCGCCTCGGCGAGTGCGCTCCGTAGCTCGCCGATGTCGCGGGCCGCCTCGATCCCAGCCTCGGCCGCGTGGTCCTCCGGCGACGGGTGCGGGCCGTGCCAGAGGAGATCGTCGAACGTGTCGGGCGAGGCGGAGAGGACATCCTCGCCGCTGTCGGCGTCGAGCACGAGGGCAACGCCGGAAGCCGTGACACCTGTGAGATAGAGCAGATGCGAGCTTTGGCGGAAAGGGTGCGGGTTATCGGCGTTGCGCCAGACCGTCCCGACGCCGGGAATCAGGATCAGCCCGCTGCCGACGGCCTCGCGGAGGCGGTCACGCCGGGCGCGGTACGTGTCGGCGGAAAAGCGGCGGTCGAGCGTGGCGACTTCGGGATGGACCATGGGACCAGAGGACGACGGTGGGCGGAAGACGAAAGACGGTGGACGGTAGGCAAGGTACCGAGACGGTCCCGCTCCGGGTCGAGGGCCGCAGTACGCCGCGCCCCTACTGGATGGCTTGCCCGATGCGGCCGAAGCGGGGGGTGCCGGTCCCAGCGTCCCACGAGAAGTAGACCAGGACGGCCTTGCCCACGAGGTGGTCGCGCGGGACGAAGCCCCACCGCCGGCTGTCGGACGAGTCGTCGCGGTTGTCGCCGAGCACGAAGTAGTAGTCCTGCTCGGGCGTATAGCGGTCCGTCACCTCGCCGTCGATCTCGAAGCGGCCGTCGGCGCGGCGGCGGGCCGCGTGCCCCTCGTGCCGCTCGATCACGTCGCGGAGCGCCGGCCACGCCTCGGCCGTGAGCCGCACCGTCTGCCCGCGCTTCGGGACGACGACCGGGCCGTAGTCGTCGAGCGTCTGCGGCACGCCGGCCGGGAAGAGCCGCTCGCTCCGCTCGGCAATCGCGGGGCGGAGGTCGAGCACGGCGTCCCACGCTGCCACGGTCTCGGCCTGGGAGAGCGTCATCCGCACGCGCCACGCGCCCTCGCCCTCGCGCATCACGGACCGCCCGACGCCGATCTCGCGGAAGGCGTCGAGCGAGAATGCCGAGCGCGTGTCGAGCGTCACCAGCCAGTCAGCCAGCACCCCAGGCCCCATCCCGACGGCCTCGCCGTTGACGCGAAGCTCTTTGCCGACGAGCGCGACGGTGTCGCCCGGGAGGGCGACGACGCGCTTGATGTAGTGCGTCCGCCGCTCGACCGGGCCGCGCTCCGTCGGGTGGTTGAACACGACCACGTCGCCGCGCTCGACGTCCCCCAGCCCCGGCAGGCGGAGCGAGGGGAGCCGGAGGCCCGAGAGGTAGCCGGTCGAGAACGGCAGGCCGACGGTGGCGGGCGTGCGCGGGCCGTAGTGCAGCTTCGAGACGAGCAGGAAGTCGCCGACGAGGAGGCTCTCCTCCATCGAGGCCGTCGGGATGCGGAACGCCTCCGCCACGAAGAGCCGGATGCCGAGGGCGACGCCGAGCGCCGTCGCGAGCACGAGCACCAGCGAGCGGAGGTGACCCGGCCGTACCGGAGACGCTAGCGCCGGAGCCTCTAGAGGCGGAGCGTCCCGTGGTTCCGTCGCGGCGGTCATCGGATCGGCATGAGGCCGCGCAGCCGGGGCAGGAACCAGCGCTCGGTGTCGAGCGAGAAGAAGATCAGCACCGCCTTGCCGACGAGGTG
>JBBSMV010000042.1:0-14266 GCA_038232975.1 Rhodothermales bacterium | reverse complement strand
GGCGGTGCTGGTTGACGGGCAGATGGAGGCCGGTCAGCACACGGCGCAGTTCGAGGCGCAGGGTCTGGCCTCGGGCACCTACGTCTACCGCCTGGTGGCGGGCCAGACGGTGCAGAGCGGTCGGATCACGCTGATGCAGTAAGGGACCTGGCTTATCTCAGCGGTACAGCGAGGTCCCCCGTGCTGCTGCACCGGGGGCCTCGCGCGTTTCCCTCGCCTGTTTCCGGGGGTGGGCGGCTCAGGCTTCCGGCTCCACCGCCTCGCTCACGCGGGTGTCCGGCTGCACCGCCACCGCTGGGCCGAGTGCTTCGCGGAGATGCACGTCGTCGGTGCGCTCCATCTGCGGACGGACGATCATCTCGCCGAGGAAGCCCGTCAGGAAGAGCTGCGCCCCGAGGAGCACGAGCATGATCCCGAGGAAGAAGAGCGGCCGGTTCCCGATGGGCGTGCCGAGCAGCCAGCCGACCGAGAGCCAGAGCGAGATGGCGAAGCCGCCGAGGAACGAGAGCGTCCCTAGCCCGCCGAAGAAGTGCATCGGCCGCCGCCCGAAGCGCGTCACGAAAACGACCGTCACCAGGTCGAGGAAGCCGCGCACGAAGCGCTCGACCCCGAACTTGGTCCGACCGTGGCGGCGCGGGTGGTGCTGCACGGGCTGCTCCTCGATGCGCGTGTAGCCCTCCCACCTCGCCAGCAGCGGGATGTAGCGGTGCAGCTCGCCGTAGACCCGGACGTTCTTGACCACTTCGGCGCGGTAGGCCTTGATGCCGGAGTTGAAGTCGTGCAGCGGGATGCCGGAGACGAGCCGGGTGACGCCGTTGAAGAAGCGGCTCGGGATCGTCTTCGAGAGCGGGTCGTGGCGCTTCTGCTTCCAGCCGCTCACCAGGTCGGCTCCGGCGTCGAGGCGGCGGAACATCGCGGGAAGCTCGGCCGGGTCGTCCTGCAGGTCGGCGTCGAGCGTGGCGACGTAGCGCCCGCGCGCGTGGGCGAAGCCGACGGCGAGGGCGGCGCTCTTGCCGTAGTTCCGCCGCAGCCGGAGACCCACGAAGCGCGGGTCCTCGCGGTGCAGCCGGCGGACGACCTCCCACGAGCCGTCCGTCGAGCCGTCGTCCACGAGCCATACCTCGAACGGGCGGCCCGCCGGCTCGAGCGCCGCGCGGATGCGCTCGGCCAGCTCGGGCAGCGACTCCGCTTCGTCGAAGACGGGGATGATGAGGGACAGCTCGGGGGAGGCGTCAGGCATGACGGGAAGGTACCCATTGCCGCCCGGAGTCGGTACCTTCCGGTGCCGCGCTGCCTCCCGCGACGGTGGCACCCCCGATCCGCCCGCCCGATGCCCGACGCCCCCCGCCGTGCCGTGCCGCCCGCTCCGCCGCCCGCCGAGGAGCCGGACGAGGAGTCGGCGCTGGAGGCGGCGGCGCGCGAGAAGCTCGGGCTGCAGCGGTGGGACCGGCCGGCGCTCTACGTCGAGACGGCCGAGGCGGCGACGGATACGGACCTCCCGTTCTGGAGCGTGCTCCTGCTCTCCGGGGCCATCGCCACGCTCGGGCTGGCGCTCGACGCGACGGCCGTCGTGATCGGGGCGATGCTCGTGGCCCCGCTCCTCGGCCCGCTCCTCGGGCTGAGCCTCGCCCTCGCCGTCGGCGACGGCCGCCTCGCCGTCCAGACCGGGCTGACGATCCTCCTCGGCGCGCTCGGCGTCGTCGTCGTGGCGGCGCTCCTCACGCTGGCCCTCCCGTTCCAGGACGTTACGCCCGAGATCGCCGCGCGGACGCGGCCGACGACGCTCGACCTCGGGATCGCGGTGTTCTCGGGCCTGGCCGGGGCCGTGGTCACGGTCTCGCGCGAGCGCCGGCTCTCCGCCTCGATCCCCGGCGTAGCCATCGCGGTGGCGCTCATCCCGCCCCTCGCCGTGGCCGGGTTCGGGATCGGGACGGGGTGGCAGTGGCCGCTCATCCGAGGGGCGCTGTTGCTCTTCGGGGCAAACCTCGGCGGGATCGTCCTCAGCGGGATGGGCGCGTTCCTCCTCGTCGGGATGCACCGCTCCGATGTGCGGGAGCGGGCGCGGCGGTGGCACCGCGAGGCCGACCTCCCCGGCCTCGCAGGGCGGATCAGCCAGGCGCGGGTGTTCTCCAGCCTCCGCGTCTTCGCCTCGCCGTGGATGCGCGTGGGGCTGGTGCTCGTGTTCATCGCCGCCGTCGCCATTCCCCTCACCTCGTCGCTCGGCCAGGTCCTCCGCGAGACGCGCGTGGAGGCCGCGCTCGAAGAGGCCGCCGCCGCGCTCGAGGCCGACGGCGACGCGTCCGTCCTCTCGCGCGACGTCACGCTCGGCGACGGCGGCGCGCGCGTCCTCTTCCGCGTCGCGGCGACAGAGTGGGTCGGTGAGGACGAGCGGCGGCGAGTCGAGCGCGCGGCGGCGGCCGGCGAGCCGGTCGCGCTCGTGCTCGAGCAGCTCATCGCCTCCGACGGCGACCTCGCCGACCTCGCCAACCTCCTGCCCTCGCCGCCCCCGGCGGCGGGCCTAGCCGAGCCTTCCCCGGCGGCGACACTCAACCGGCTCCAGGGGCAGGTGACGGACGCGCTCGAAGGTCTCGCCCTCCCCGACAGCGTGCAGCCGGTGGGGGCCGAGGTGCTCGTGGGGGCCGGTCCCATCCGCCTCCGCGTCGCCTACGCCGCCCCGCGCCCGCTCCCCGCCGAGGCCGAGGCCATCGTGGCGCGGCAGGCGGCGGCCGTGCTCGGGCTGGACCCGGCGGCCGTCGCCGTCACGGCCGTCATCACCCGGCCGCGCGCGCTCCCCGCCAACCTGGCCGAGGCCGCCGAGCTGCGCGACCTCCTCGTCCGCTACCCCGTCCTCCGCCTCGTCGCCACCGCCGACTCGGCCGCGGCCGACAGCGTGCGCCGATCTCTCCGCCGTCTCGGGCTGCCGGCCCCGCAGCTCGTCGCCCGCGCCGGGGCACCGCCCCGCCTCCACCTCGCCCTCTCCGAGCGCGGCACGCCGTAGCGCGTCAGTTCGGGAGGAGCCAGAACACGCCGAAACGGAGGCGCGGGTTGGGCAGCGGATAGACCGGGACGACGTAGGCCCCGGCGTAGGCCCGGCTCGCCAGGAAGTTTTCGTAGGCGATGAACACGGTCGCGCGCCCGCCGCCGCTGATTCCGGCCTCGGCCACGAGGTCGAGCGTGCCGGAGGCGGCGACGGGCCGGGCGTCCGTCGGTGGCAGCGCGAAGAGGGCCGTCGGGGCGTGGAAGCGGCGGCCCCGGAACGCCGTCCAGCCGCGTCCGCGCGCGGCGAGGTCGAGGTCGAGGTTGCCGTCGAAGAGGCCGAGGGCGCGGAGACCGAGCCGGGCGTCGCCCCAGAAGGGCGGCAGCACGTCGGCGGCGCGCGCGTGGACGGGCGAGGCGTCAGGGTTGAGGAACGTCGAGGCGTTGGCCCGCAGGCGGAGGTAGAGGCCGCGCGTCGTCCGGTCCCGCCAGCCGAGCCGGAGGGTCGCCGTGGCGCGGCGGAAGGTGCCGTCCACGCTCACGAACGTCGCCGTCGTGTCGGCGTCGGCGAGGAGCACGCGGGGGTCGGCCTGCTGCACGGCCTCGCCCCGCAGCCCGAGATCAAGCGGCCCGAGCGCCGCGTCGAGGCCGGCTTCGAGGACGAGGGCGCGCTCCCCGCCCGGCGCGGCCTCCGCCTGCACGAGGCTCCCGAACCCGTCGCGCTCGATGCGGCTAAGCGTCGCCCCGGCGAGCCGGGCCGAGGCGAAGCCACGCGCCGCGCCGACCGACCGCTCGGCGCGCACCCCGAAGACCGGAAACGAGGCGTTAGGGGCGAGCGTGACGCCGGCCTCCGCCGCGAGGCCGAAGCCGGCGACGGCGACCGAATCGAGCAGGGCGAGGTGAAGCGTGCGGGCGCGGCCATCGTCGGGGAAGGCCGTGCCGCGCTTCGTCTGCGTCACCCAGCCGGCGAGGCGAGCGCGGAGCCGGTGCGCCCCGAGCCGGAACGGCTGCACGAGCCGCAGCCCCACCCGGTCGGCCCGCGCACCCACGGTGTCGGCCGAGAGCGCCGGGTTGGAATAGCGGAACGTCTCGGCCGTCCAGAACGCCGTCGCCGTGAGCGGGTCGGCGGTACGCGTCGCCGCGCCGAGCGGCAGGCGGAGCGTCGCGGCGAGGTCGTTGCGGACCGTCTCGCGCTCGGCCCCGGCGTCGAGCACCGTCGCGCCGTCGCGGTCGAAGACGGTGTTGAAGTCGGAGCCGGAGGGCTGGACCCCGCCCGAGGCCCCGGCGCGGTCGCGCCCGTGGCGCTCGGTGACCTCGGCCGAGAGCGCGGGCAGGGCCAGCCCGACGCGGCCGATGGCCTGCCACCCGCTCACCCCGACCCCGGCGTACTCGCCGTCGGCCTGCCGGCCGCTGACGTGGAAGAGGGCCTGGAGCCGCGCCCGGTCCCCGCCGAGCGCCCGGACGAAGCCGGGCCGCCGCGTCTGCGCGTGGGTGGCCGAGATGAACTGAATCCCGCTGCCGCCGGTCCGGTACCGAAGCTCGGTGACGGGCACCGAGGCAGCGAAGGCCCGGAGGTCGGCCGCCACCCCGGCGGCCTCGCCGTAGCGCGGGGCGAGCCGGAGCGGGGCGAGCACGTCGAGCGGGAGCAGCTCGAACGCTGGGCGGCCCGAGAGGAGGTCCGAGGCCGGCACCCCGTCGAGCGAAACCGCCATGCGGCGCGGGGCGCGGCCGCCGAGCGAGATGCCGCTCGCCGCCGCCGGCACGCCGAGGTCGTAGAGGAACGCCCCCGGCACCTCGGCCAGCAGCTCCGCCGCGCTGAAGACGGGCCGCCGCGCCGGGACCCCGCTCACGACCGGCCCTGCCTCGCCGGGAGCGAACGACACCCCTGCCCGCGCCGGAATCCGAACCGTGCTGGAATCGGCCGCGAGTGTGTCTACCGGCGCGGCGAGCGAGTCCAGGGGTAGCGCGAGGGAGTCCGGCACCTGCGCGTGCGCGGCAGAGACGAGAAGAGGGAGAAGAAAGAGAAGAGGGAGAAGAAAGCGAGAACAGCTTCCCTCTTTTCTCTCCCCTCGCTCTTCTCTCCTAGCGCTCACCCGACCAGCTCCGGGAACAGCCCGAAGAGCCGGCTCTCGACGCGGCTCACGATCTCGAAGCGGTCCCCGTCGGCGTTGACGAAATCGAGCGCGTCGGTCTCGACGATCAGCTTCGGGCCGAGGTCGTAGCGCGCGATCCACGCCTCGTAATGGACGTTGAGCCGTTCGAGATAGTCGAGGCGGATGCCGGCCTCGAAGTCCCGGCCGCGGCTCTGAATCTGGCGGACGAGCGTCGGGACGCTGGCGCGGAGGTAGACCAGGAGGTCCGGCGGGCGGAGGTAGCCCGTCATGAGCGCGAAGAGGCCCTGGTAGTTCTCGAAGTCGCGCCCGTCCATCAGCCCCATCTCGTGGAGGTTGCGCGCGAAAATCTCGGCGTCCTCGTAGATCGAGCGGTCCTGCACCACGGAGTGCGGCACCTCCTCGATCCGCCGCTGGTGGGCGAAGCGGCTGGAGAGGAAGTAGACCTGGAGGTTGAAGCTCCACCGCCGCATGTCCTCGTAGAAGTCGGCGAGGTACGGGTTGCCGTCGACGCGCTCGTAGAACGCCTCCCACTTGAAGTAGTCCGAGAGAATCCGCGTCAGTGAGCTTTTGCCCGCCCCGATATTGCCCGCGATGGCGACGTATTTCTTGCCGGTCGGGGCCGTAGCGGTGTCGGTGAGGAGGTCCTCCATCGAGCGGGGGAAGGCTGGGGAGCGGGAAGAGAAAGAGGAGAGGGAAGAGAAAGAGGATAGAAAGAGGAGCGAGGGTCTCTCTTTTCTGTCTCTTCTCTCTTTTCTGTCTCCTCTTCTCTCTCTCTGTTACTCGCGCACGAACGTGAACGTCGTCAGGTCGTCCACGCGGACGGTGAGCGTGGTGTCGCGGAGCGTGCCTCGGCCGGCGAAGAGGGCGGCGTCGTAGAGGTCCGGCTCTTCCTCTTCGAGGTCGTCCTCGAGGTCGTCTTCCATCTCGCTCTCGGCGAGCTCCTCGGAGGCGCGGTCCTCCCACGCCTCGGGGTCGGCCTCGGTGACGGCCCGGTTGAAGCGGACCTCGAAGCCCTCGACGGTGAAGGGGCCTTCGCTCGTGGCGCGGTCGATCCGCTGCGCCTCCCCGTCCTCGCCGCAGACGGCGCGGGCGAGCACGTCGAGGTCGTAGAGCGCGTCGGCTCCGAGCAGGAGCGTGCCTTTGGAGAGCTGCACCTCGCACTCGTCCGCCGTGCCGACGCCGTGGGGGAGCGGCTCATCGTTGATCGCCACCAGCCGGTAGGTCCCGACGACGGCCTCGGGCACGACGGCCGCCTCGATGGGCGACTCCTGCACGGACTCTGGCGGCTCTTCGGTGCCGGCGCTACAGGCGGCGAGCGCGAGGAGGAGGACGAGGAACAGGGGGAGGCGAAGCATGAGCGGCATCGGGCGAGCGGCGAAGGGGCGGGAATCGAAAATACGGGACGCGTGAGGCGGCGTGCGTGAACTCTTCCTGACGGCCCCGCCCTGCACCTCAGTCCTCCGTCTCCTGAACGTAGGCCAGGTTCTCCGGCGTGAACGGCACCGGCCTCACGTCGAAGTCGGCCCAGAAGCGCGCGGCGTCGCAGGTGTTGCCGGCGATGAGCATCTTGAACTGCGCCGGCGAGATCGGCAGTAGGCCGACCTCGCCGACTGTCCCGACGACGGCCTTCGAGAGCCAGAGCGGTTGGTGGAGCTTCGGCTTGGGGTCCCGGCCGAGCGCGCGCGTGATGCGGTCCACGGTCTCGTCGAAGCTCAGGCGCTCGTGCCCGGCGACGCAGTAGGCGTCGCGTTCGAGGTAGGCCTTCGCGTCGCTCGGCGGCTCGCGCTCGACGGCCTGCGCGAAGGCGTCGGCGACGGCGGTGACGTGGACCGGCTGGAGCTGGTACTGCCCGTCGCCGAGGATCGGGAGGACCGGGAAGGGGCGGATGAGCGACTCGGCCAGGCGGCTCGCCAGCTCGTCGCGCCCGTGCGGGTCGCCGAAGATGATCGAGGGGCGGAAGATGACGTAGGCGTCGAAGCCGGCGGCGCGGACGATCTCCTCGGCCCGCCACTTCGTCGTCTGGTAGGCCGAGTCGGCGTCCGGCGCGGCCCCGTTGGCGCTCATGTGGACGAAGCGCCGGATGCCCGCCGCCTTCGCCTCCTCGACGACCGTCCGGGTGCCCTTGACGTGGAGGCGCTCGAACGTGATCCCGTGCGGGCGGACCTCCTCGATGATCCCGACGAGGTGGACGACGGCGTCGCAGCCGCGCATGTCGCCCTCGAGCGTCGAGAGGTTGGTGACGTCGCCGTAGACGACCTCAACTGAGCGCCCCGTCTGAGCCGCCCCGGTCTCGCGCCCGCGTTCGATGTCCTCGACGACGGCTGCCTTCGAGGAGTCCACGTCGGCGACCTGGCCGGGGTCCACGTCGAGCCTGTCGAGCGAGCCTTCGCGGAGGAGGCAGCGGACCGTGTGGCCCCGGCCGAGGAGGGCGCGGAGGACGTAGGAGCCGACGAAGCCGGTGGCTCCGGTGAGGAAGACGTGCATGAGAGCCGGGAGAGAACGAGCGGAGGAAGGGGCGAGCGCGAGTGAGAAGCAGGCGTTGTACGCGCGAGGGAGCGGCGGGATCAGCTCTCCGCTTTGGGAAGCCGGGCGCGCGTCGCGCCGTGGCCCCAAACTAAACCGGCCGGGCTACCTGGGAGAGTAGCCCGGCCGGAAGCCGGAGGAAGCAGGCAGGGGCTAGCGCAGCACCACCAGCCGCTCGGTATCAACCTGCCCACCGCCCGTGAGGCGCAGCAGGTACACCCCGCTCGGGAGCGCGCTGCCGTCCCACTGCACGGTGTGGCTGCCCTCGCCGAAGAGGGCGTTCTCCGCCACGACGGCGACGAGCCGGCCCGTCACGTCGAAGACGCGGAGCGTGACCGCCTGCGACTCCTTGAGGGTGAAGGGCACCGTGACCGTCCCGGACGTGGGGTTCGGGTAGGCCGCGCCGAGGCCGAAGCCGTCGGCCCGCGTCTCGTCCTGCTCCGAGGCCGTCAGGGTCCCCGTCGTGAACACGAACGGGAGCGACCACTCGCTCGTCTCGCTGCCCGCTACCGAGCGCACGCGCCAGTAGAACGTCGCCCCGGCGTCGGCGGCGAAGGCCCCTTCGGTGTCGTCGAACGAGCCGCTGAAGACGACGTTCGAGAACTCCTCGTCGGTGGCGACCTCGAGGTCGTAGCTCTCGGCGGTCGGAACGGGCCGCCAGGTGAGCGCCAGGTCCACCGGCACGTCCCGCTCTCCATAGGCCGGCCCGACGAGCGCCGGCGGCGGTAGCACCCCACCGACGGCGAAGACCACGTGGATGCGGTAGTCCGGCAGCAGCGGGTCGTTCGAGAGGAGCGAGAGGAGGTCCTGGTATACCCCGGCCTCGAGACCGGCGGCGCTCAGGGTCACCTCGACCTCCTGCTGTCCCCCGGCCTCGATGCTCCCGCTGGCCGGGCTGATGCTGGATATGAACGAGCCAGAGCTATCGACCTCGAACCGAATGGTGAGTCCGCTCTCGAGGTAGGCCGTGTTGCTGGCTACCTCAAGCCCGACCGACCCGTCCTCGTTCTCGATGCCGATGGTGGCCGAGTCCAGGATTCCGCTCATGCTCCCGTAGCGGTACTCGATGGCCCCGCTGGGGAAGAGCACGACCTGGAAGAAATAGCTCGGGGTCGCCGCCCCGAAGCGGCCGGCCTCGAACTGAAGGACAACGCGGTCGGCCTCGGCGAGCACGTAGGCACCCGCCGCTGCGTCCTCGAACGTGATGTCGTCCCAGAAGGGATAGAGCGCTGCGTTCGGCTCGGCCGGGGCAGGGATTGTCGTGTTGCTGTAGCTGTTGAAGGCAGCGTCGGCGTAGCTCTGGTCGAACGTCAGGAACCCGTTCGTGAAGAGGCGCACGCCGTCATACGTCTGGCCGTAGAACGGGAAGCTGAACGGCAGGTCTACGTCGGCATAGCCCTCGTCCTCGGCGGGGAACTGCGTGTTGCCGTCGGTGGAGGTCCAGGAGACGGCGTTGCCGCTGCCGGAGATGTCGTCGTAGGCGTTCGCGTCGGGGCCGTCCGGCTCGTTCGAGTCGATCCAGATGTAGCCGAAGGCGTCGGGGCCGCCCTCGCCGAAGCGGACGGGTGCACCGGACCCGGAGACGTCGCTACCCTTGACGGCGCGCGCGACGGTCATGCCCGCGTTCGAGCGCGCCGCGGCCTGGCCTCCGATCCGCCCGAAGCCGGAGAAGGAGTAGATCAGGGTGCCCTCGCCCGTGTTGGTCAGCGTGATCGTCTCGGTCGTCTCCTCGCCGACCTCGGCCGCGGCGAGGATCGCCGGGTTGTCGATGTTGAGCGCCGGAGCGAGCCGGCCGCCGCCCTCGAGCGCGACCTCGAGCGTGCCCACGTCGTCGTTGTCGGTCTCGAGGAAGAGGGTCCCCTCGTAGATCACATCCTCGTCCGGGGTGAAGCTCACCTCGATCTCGACGGCGTCGTTGGCCGGCACCGTCAGCGACTCCACGCTCGTCGTGAAGACGTCGCTGTCGGTCGAGATGTCGGTGATCTCGAGGTCGCTGTCGGTGAGGTTGACCACGGTGGCCGTCTGCGTGCCCGTGCTGCCGACGTCCAGGTCCCCGAAGGCGAGGGTCTCGGGGCTGGCGAAGGCACCGTTCGCCTCCATGATCGTCGGCCGGTACTGCGCCATCAGCGCGACGGCGCGCTCGGCCTGGCCCGGCGTGAACTCGAACATGCACGAGTCGTCGGTGTAGTCCATGAAGTTGTGGATCGGGTCGGGGCCGAGATCGGGCACGGGCGAACAGGTGTTGCGTATGGGGCAGCCGAAGGCGGGGCTGGCCTCGGAGGGCGTGTCGCAGACGCCGTCGCCGCCGGACTCGCAGCCGGGCGGGGTGTCGCCGCCGCTGCACCCGCCCTGGAAGGTGTGCAGGAGGCCGACGTAGTGCCCCACCTCGTGGGTGCCGGTGTCGCCGAGGTTGTAGGGGGCGGCGTTCCCGCCGGGCAGCGACTGGTCCAGGACGACCACGCCGTGGAGCGGGTTGTCCTCGTTGGAGAACGAGAACGGGAAGTAGGCCCAGCCGAGGAGGCCGCCGGCCAACCGCGCCGTGTAGAAGTTCATGAAGTGCGCCGGGTCGATGGCGAGCGTCTGCTTCATCTGGGTCTCCTCCGGCGTCCCGAGGTCGAGGCCGAAGTACCAGTCCGGGTTGTTCGTGCGGTCGACCGAGGCGAGGAGGAACTGGTACCCCACCGAGAGGAAGGCGTCGTTGAGGACGTCCATCTGGTCGGTGATCCACTGGTCGGGGATGTTCCCCTGGGAGACGGCGCTGCCGGCGTTGATCACGTGGAAGGCGACGGGATCGTGACGAGGCTATCTCCCCCTGCCTCGTAGTTGTGCGTGGCGAGCCACTGCTGGACGGCCGCAGTGGTCTGTGACATCTGGGCCTCGGTGGGGGCAGGCGTGGCGCAGAGGCGGCCTTCGGTCGGGCTGTACGACTGCGCGGCAGCCGGACCAGCGGCCAGCACGAGCAGAGCCAGCGCGAGGAATGTTCGGAGCAAAGCAGGCATGACGGGACAGGGGCTTGGTGAAGAGGGAGCCAGAAAGCGGGTACAGTATAGCAGTTGCAGCGAGCCAGCGCAAGGGGTGCCGGTAAGAAATGTGCGGTTCCGCTATGCGCCTGAGGCTCCATTGTTTGAGCGCCCCGAGGTCTGACGCGAGGCGAGGCATTCCCGGCGAGGTATCGAGGACGGACCTAGCGCAGAGCGTTTGTTGCTGCGAACGGGGATAGGAGCTGCGGCGAAGCTTCAGCGAGACGATAGACTCTCAGCCCCTCCCCCGAACCTGAGGCAACGCACGCTAGAGGTTCAGCTCCACTCGGAGGTAGAACCGGAGGTCGAGGGCAGCCCCGACGGGGTGGGTCCGCTCCTCCTGGTTGAGCAGGTTGCGGAAGAGCAGGCTGGCCCGGAGCCGACGCTGCCAGAGCCACTTCTCACCCGATGCGTCGAGGAGCCACACGGCCGGGATGCGCGCATCGTAGAGCCCGCCGTTGCCCCCGCTGAGCGGCGCATAGGCCGGCCACCGCGCCGCCGACCGATGCGTGAGCATGGCGGAGAGCGTAAAGCTGTCGCCTGCAGATACGGCCGCCTCCGCGCCGGCCCGGTGCCGGGGCACCGCCTCCCACGCCCGCTCGAAGGCCGCGCCGCCGCCGGCCGCAGCCTGCCCGTCGTAGAACACCCGCGCCCGCCCGCCCGCCTGCGCCCACCGCACATTCACCCGCCCGCGCACGACCTGCCCCTCGGCATCGGCGTCCACAACGAGCAGGCGCGGCGTTTCGAGAGCGTCGGGGTCGGGAGCCGCCGGCTGCGTCTCGAGCGTGAGGCCGTGGAGGGTCCGAACGGCTGCACTCGCCTCAACGCTTAGGGGCGGCGTCAGCCGGCCGGCCGCGTCGAGGCGCAGCAGCGCCTCGGTCGTCACGCCTGCGGCCTCAGCCTGCTCCACCGCGACGAACGGCTCGAAGGCGTCGTAGCCGCGCGCCCGCCAGAAGCTGAAGCGGTCGGTCTCCTCCGGGAGCCGTTGCGCGAGTGCCGCCGTCGCGCCGAGCGTCCACGCCCCGAGCGCGTGCCGGCTCCCGAGCGCCGCGCGCGCCGCGACCTCCCCGGCGACGGCGAGCGACAGGTCGAGGTGCTGCGCGCTGCGCGGCGTGGTCCGCCCGAGCTGCCCGCTGACCTCGCCGAGCGTAAAGCCTTCGGCTCCGGCAGCCGAGACGTGGCGGACCTCACCGCCGAGGCGCGCCGTCCACGCGCCGAGCGCTCCTTGCCCATCGAGGCCGGCGCGCACGGTCCGCGTCTGCCAGCGCGGGTCGAGGCCGAGCGCCGCGCCCTCCCACGCGTCGAGCCGGTTCTCGGCCAGGGCGAGGCGGTAGCCGAGCGACGCCTGCGGCGCGACCGGGAGGCGGCCGTGCAGCCCGGCCTGCCCCCAGAGCCGACGCACCGGAATCTCCCGCCCGAACGGCTGGAAGAACCACAGGTCGTGGCTCCCGCCGCCGAGGAGGCTGACGGCGTGCGTCCCGCCGAGCGCGTCGGCCTCGAGCCGGAGGGCCGGGGCGAAGAGCCGGAGCGCCGGGTTCGCCCCCAGCGCCTCGCTGTTGCGGTCGAAGGCGGCGAAGTCGGTCGCGTAGAACCGGAGGAGCTTGAACCGCGCCTGCGCCCGCCACCGCCCCGCGCCGAAGCTCGCCAGCGCGTCGTAGTCGGTGCCGAACTTGTCCACGTTGCGGGTGAACCGCTCGGGGACGTAGCGGAACGGGCCGGGGTCGCCGGTCTCGTTGCCGATCGCCAGCCCGCCGCGCGCCGCCATGCCGGAGCGGGGTCGGGACGTGTGGAGGTGGAGGACGCCGCCCGGCGCGAACGTGCCCGCCACGAGGCGCGGCACCATCCAGACCTCGACCGAGTCCACCTGCGTGATGGCGACCGGCACGAGCGAGAGGTTCTGCTCGCCGAAGAGGCCGGCCTCGCCGCGCTCGCCGTCGACGAGGAGCGTCCACGTCTCGGCCGCGAACGGGTCGCCGCCGAGCAGGTCGGCGCGCCACGTGAACCCGTCCACGGTGGAGGTCCGCGCGCCGTCGAGGAGCCGGTAGAGGTCGGGCAGTCGGTAGAGGCCCGCCGCCTCGATCTCGGCCCGCGTGATGACCTGCCGGGCCGGGTCCGGCGGCGCGGGGCGCGTCGTGTCGGCAGCCGCGAGCGAGGCGAGCAGGGCGAGGGCGGCGAGCATCATCGCAGAAACTCCTTCAGCCACTCCGGCGTGCCGAAGGTCCGGCTCACGCCGACCTGCACGAGGCGCAGGTCAATCCGCTCGGCGGTGAAGACGCGGACGGCCGTGCCGCTCGCCGTCAGCCGCCACCCCGCCGCCAGCGGCATGCTCGCCCGGAGGTCGAAGCCCGCCGCGAGCTCGGCCTCGCTGCGGACCGCCACCGGGGCGTCCGTGTCGAAGCGCATGTTGAGGATGCCGGCGCGCAGGCCGAGCGCGAGCCGGACCCCGGCGGGAAGCGCGACGCCGACGCCCCACCCGGCGAAGGTGTAGACCGCCACGAAGTCCGGCACCGCTGTGTCTGGTTCAGCCTCGACCGCCTCGTGCCACGCCACCGACTCGCCGAGCCGAATCTGCCCGAGGTAGAACGGCATCTCGACCCATGCCTCGGCCCCAGGGCCGGGGTCCCAGAAGTTCCTGAACGGCGCGTCCGCGAACGTCCCCATGCCGCCGACGCCGACCTCCAGCGTCTCGAACGCCGCCGGTTGTGCCACTGCCACTGGGACGCACAGCAGAAACAGCAAAGCGCGAGGCGGCATGGGCAGAGAGGTGCAAGTAGTAGGGGCTTGATTAATCAAGCCCCTACCGCAGCGTCAAGCTTTTCGGGCATCAGTCACCCCGACCGCTAGATTCGGCTCGGGAAGTCCGGGGCGAGGGCAGAGTGCGCTCGCTCGCCCTCGTGGCCGAAGAAGGTGACGTGTCCTTCGAGGTCGCACAGCCACACCTCGCGCGCGCCCTTGGCGAGGTAGAGCGTGATCTTCTCCAGCATCTCGGCCTTCGTGTTCGACGGCGAGGAGACCTCCACACAGATCGGAGGGGCTGTCGGAAGCACGTCCTGTTCCCAGTCGCGCTCGGCATACTCATCTGACATCCAGACCACGTCGGCTACCCTCGTTCCTGCCGGCGTGGCAATGGCGGCCTCGGTGTACGCCTCGCCACCGAGGTGCTCCATGAGCAGCCGCGCGATGCGACTCTGGCGGCGGGCGTGGACGTTGGCGGACGGACTCATGAGGATACGTCCCCACGCGTCTTGCTCGATCTTAAACGGAAGGTCCCGGAGCGCCGGGTGCTCGACGACGTCCTGCCACGTCATCGGGCCGTCGTAGGGCCACTCTCCGTCAGGCACCGACGCGTGTTCGGAGCGGGTTAGGATGGCAGATTTCGTAGGCATGACGTCCAGGGTCAGGTGTCGATGGTGGCGTAGCGGGCGTTGCGCTCGATGAACTTGCGGCGCGGCTCGACGGCGTCGCCCATCAGCGTCGAGAAGACGCGGTCGGCGGCGGCGGCGTCGTCCACGGTGACGATCTGCAGGACGCGCGTCGCGGGGTCCATCGTGGTCTCCCAGAGCTGCTCGGGGTTCATCTCGCCGAGGCCCTTGTAGCGCTGCACGGCCACGCCCCGGTTGCCGCCGAAGTCGG
>JBBSMV010000041.1:0-14393 GCA_038232975.1 Rhodothermales bacterium | reverse complement strand
TGTCCCCCTCCTCTGAGGAGGGGGGACGTAGGATCGAGTGGTGTGCTCAACCGAACAACATACGCTGTGGGTCCGAGGCGGGCGGGCGACGAGACGGAGGGCTAGGCGGTGCGCGTCTGCATTCTCTGCTACGTCTACGAGGACCCCGACGCGCCGCTGGCGGGGGACGACCTCCCCTACGACCCGACGGTCTACCTCGACGGGCACGAGGCGGAGATGGTCTACCTGACCAAGGCGAAGGCCGTGCCGCAGCTCATCGCCCTGGCGCAGCAGGGCTACGACGTGTTCCTCAACCTGTGCGACGGGTCGTGGGACGGGAGCACGCCGGGGATCGAGGTGGTGCAGGCGCTCGAAAGGCTCAGTGTGCCCTTCACCGGGGCGACCTCGGGGTTCTACGAGCCCACGCGCGAGGCGATGAAGCGGGTCTGCCACGCGTGGGGCGTCAAGACGCCCGCGAGCGTCCGGGTCCGCACCGAGGCCGAGCTGGAGCGGGCCGCCAAGACGCTCCGCTTCCCGCTCATCGTCAAGCACCCGAACAGCTACAGCAGCATCGGGCTGACGCGGGCCTCGCGCGTCGAGGACGCCGGGGCGCTCGGCGAGCAGGTTCGGCGGATGCAGGAGCGGTTCGGCGGCGGGGCCGCGCTTGTCGAGGAGTTCGTCGAGGGGCGCGAGTTCACGGTCCTCGTGGCTGAGGACCCTGACGAGCCGGAGCGCCCGACGGCCTACGTCCCCATCGAGTACCGCTTCCCCGAGGGCGAGACGTTCAAGCACTACGCGCTGAAGTGGGTGGACTACCACGGGCTGCACGCCCAGCCGTGCGCCGACCCCGCCCTCGCCGAGCGCCTGAAGGAGGCGTCGCGCCGGCTCTTCGTCGGGCTCGGCGGGACGGGCTACGGCCGGTGCGACCTCCGCATAGACGCCGAGGGAGAGGTGTGGATGCTCGAGATCAACCCGAACTGCGCCGTCTTCTACCCCCCGTCCGACCCCGGCAGCGCCGACCTGATCCTCCAGCACGACCCGGCCGGGCACCGGGGCTTCGTCGCCCAGATCATCGAGGCGGCCCTCGCCCGGCACCGCCGGCAGCGGCCCCGCTGGGAGGTCCGCGCCGACCGCGACGGGAGCTACGGCACCTTCGCGGTGGAGCCGATCGGGGAGGGCGACGTGGTGCAGCGCTACGAGGAGCAGCCGCACGTCCTCGTCACCCGGAGCCACGTCGAGCGGCACTGGGACGAGCGCCGGAAGGACTGGTTCGCCCGCTACGCCTGGCCGCTGAGCGACGAGGTCTGGGTGATGTGGAGCGCCGACCCCGAGGCCTGGTGGCCCCTCAACCACGCCTGCGACCCGACGGCGTGGCTCGACGGCCTCGACCTCGTCGCGCGCCGGCCGCTCGCGGCGGGGGAGGAGATCACGGTGGACTACGCGACCTTCTACGGCGAGGCGATGCCGGCCTTCGCGTGCCGGTGCGGGGCAGACACGTGCCGGGGCACCGTCCGGGGAACCGATCACCTGGGGCCCTGCGTCGTGCCCTACGGGGCGCACGTCTCCGACTACGTCCGCGCCCGCCGCGAGAACAACGGGTAGGTCGTAGCTCCGCGTCAGCCGCCGCGCTAGGCGGCGCGGCGTCGGGAAGGCTTTTATCCGTTGTGCTCGAAGAGCGTGCGGGGCAGGCCGGACTGTCGGATGATGGAGCGGAGGGTGCCCGTCCGCAGCTCTGTATGATCGGGGACAGGGACGGTCGTCGTTCTGCCTCCTTCTCGCCGCTGCATGACGAGGTGACTACCTCGCTGCCGAACCTGCGCGAATCCGTGCTCGGAGAGGATGTGGCAGACCATCCGGCCTGAGAGCACACGGAGCCTACCCAACGGCCACCTCCAGGCTCGTCACGAAGAGCTCGCGGTGGAGCCGGTCGTCTATCTCTGAGGCATCCGCGGTCTCGAAGAAAAGCTCCAGAGCCTCACGTAATGCCGTCCGAGCTTCTTCCACGGTGTCGCCCTGGCTGGCTACGTCGAGCTCCGGGCAGAGGGCGACGTAGCCTTCGGCTTCGCGCTCGATGAGGGCGGTGAGACGGATGTGCTTCATGGAGGTATCGGGCGGCAGGGAGGGCCGCAAAGATACAACGGGTGTGACCGGGGCGGGTCGGCATTAATCCTCGGTTAAGGCCCTCGGAATGGCTTTGCGTCGGCGGGCCGGGGGTGTATGTTGCCGGACGTGCAGCGCGGTCCGCCGCCTGCGCGCCCGCCGCCGCCCGCCTTCTGCCGCCCGCATGTCCCGTCCGCCGCTGGCGCTCTGCCTCGCGCTCTCCGTCTGGGCTGCCTCCCCGACGCAGGCGCAGCCGTTCGATGAGGCCACGCACGACGTGGGCAACGTCGGGCTGACGGTGTCGAACGCCGGATTCTACGGCAACCCCGGCGTCCGCGGCAGCGGAGGCGACGGGGCACCGTCGTTCGAGTATCCGCTCGAGAGCGGCATCGAGCACCTCTTCGAGGCCGGGCTCTGGGTCGGGGCCGACCGTGGGGACATTATCACGGTCCGCACCGCTGCCATTACCAGCTCGGGCGGGTATCAGGCGGGGGCTACGGGGTATGAGACCACGCAGGCGAGCCTGATCCAGCGGCGCTCGTCGCTCCCCTCGTCGCCCGCGTTCTCGCCGCTCGCCGTCAGCCAGCAGGACTTCCTCTCGACGTTTGTGGACACGGCGAGCGTCGTGCCAGGGACGTTCACGCCGACGCCCGATCCGGGGCAACGGCTCGGGATGTCGGTCGAGAGCCGGTCCTACGCCTGGAGCTTCCCCTTCACCGAGTACTTCGTCATCGTCGAGCACGAGATCACGAACGTCTCGGATTCGACCTGGTCCGACGTCTGGGTCGGGATGTGGGACGACCTCGTCGTCCGCAACATCATCACGGCGGCGGATCAGGGGAGCAGCTTCTTCAACAAGAGCGGGCGCGGGTTCCTCGGCTATCCCGAGTACGCCCCCGACGGCTCGGTGGTGGACGCTGCGCCCGACAGCCAGTTCGTCTCCTACGCCTGGAACGCGGGCGGCAGCGAGGAGAGCCTCAACACCTACGGTGCCATTGCCTTCCTCGGGGCCGAGTGGGACGACCCGAGCGGCGGCACCCGGTTCTTCCACCCCTTTGTCCAGGACGAGTACCGCGCGCTCGGCCTCCCCGTGCCCCGCGCCAACCCCCGCTGGTGGAAGTTCAACGGCCAGGACATCCTAGACCGGCCCCAGGACGACCTTGAGCGCTACGAACGCATGACGGTACCCACCCCACTCGACGAGCCGCTGCTTCCCAACGACAACAACACGCTCCGCGAGCGCCTCGCCACCGACGGCCTGACGGCGGAGGGCAACTGGATCAGCGTCTTCTCCGTCGGGCCGTTCCCCGAGGTTGCCCCCGGCGGGACGATCACGGTCACCTGGGCGTTCGTGGCGGCGCTCAAGCCCGAGGCGTTTCAGGGCGTCACGGCCCGCCCCATCGACAACGAGGACAGCCGGGCGATCCTGCGCAACAACGTCTTCTGGGCGCAGCGGACCTATGCCGGCGAGGACTTCAACTACAACGGCGTGCTCGACCCCGGCGAGGACGTCAACGGCAACGGCGCGCTCGACCGCTACCTCATCCCCGAGCCGCCGGCCTCGCCCGCGCTCCGCGTCGAGACCGAGCGCGGCCGGGCGATCCTCTACTGGGACGCCGCGGCCGAGGACAGCGTAGACCCCATCACCGGCCGCCGCGACTTCGAGGGCTACCGCATCTACCGCACCGACCCCGGCGACGACCTCGCGGGCGACCTCTTCGGCCAGGCCGACCTCCTGGCGCAGTTCGACCGGCCCGGCAACGACGTCGGCTTCAACACCGGCCTGGAGGCCATCCGCCTCGACTCGCCGGCGACCTTCCCCGGCGACGAGCGGACCTACGAGTACCGCTACGTCGCCGAGGGCCTCCTGAGTGGCTGGCAGTACGGCTTCGCCGTGACCGCCTTCGACGAGGGCGACCTCGCGGCTGGCCTCGACTCCTTCGAGTCGAGCCGCACGGCCAACGCCGTCCGCGTCTTCCCCGGCGCGGAGGCAGCGACGGGCAGCGACCGGCCCGCGCCCGTCGTCTACCCCAACCCGTACCGCGTGCAGGCCGCGTGGGACGGGACCTCGAACAGTGCCCGCAAGCTCTACTTCTCGAACCTCCCGGCGCGCGCCGAAATCCGGGTCTACACCGTCGCCGGCGAGGTCGTCGCTGAGATGCAGCACGACGCGGCGGACCGGAGCGGCGGCGACATCGGCTGGTACGGCGCTCTCAGCGGCGAGAACCGCGTCACCGCCGGCGGCGAGCACGCCTGGGACATCCTCTCCGAGAACGGCCTCCAGATCGCCGGTGGTCTCTACCTCTTCTCCGTCCGCGACCTCGACACCGGCGAGACGCAGACGGGCAAGTTCGTCGTCATCCGGTAATGTTTCCCCTCACGCAATCCCCTGAACCCATGAAAACCGCTACCCGCCTGCTCGCGCTCCTGGCCGTGCTCGCCCCGGCCGTCCTCCCGACGACGGCCTCGGCGCAGACGCCGCTCACCGTGCGCGAGATCATCCGCGTCCCCGAAGCCAACCTGACCACGCTCCAGAACCTCGGCATCAATGCCACGCAGCAAGACGTGGACGACAACATCGTGTTCGTCCACGACGGGGAGCCCGTGCAGTTCACCGCCGTCGTCCTGACGGACCCCTACAACTCCGGCAACGCCTCGTGGGTCGAGGCGACGAACACCCCCGGCCGCGTCCACGTCTTCGTCCGCGACACGACGGCGAACTCGCAGGGCTACGACGGGATGACGATCCAGATCGTAGACGGCTCGGCGTCGGTCCTTGCCATGCAGGTCGGCTCCGTCTACGACATCATCGGCACCGTCGACCCGTTCGGCACCACGGTCCAGCTCAGCCCGACGGTGTTCGAGCTCGTCGGGACGTACCAGAGCCTCGGCCTCCCGGACGAGATCGTGCAGCCCCGCTCCGTCTCCACGAACGACCTCAACCGGGTCGTCGGGCAGGACGCCGACGGCAACGACCTCTACCAGGCCAACTGGGCCAACTTCAACGACCTCAACAACGAGTACGTCCTCTTCGAGAGCGCCGTCGTGGAAGCGAGCGAGGCCAACGACACGGGCCGGCCGAACTACCAGTGGCGCTCCTCGGGGGCCGACGCCGTGGTGAACTCGGACGACATCTCGCTCCGCTACCGCAACGACCGCTCGGGCGGTCCCGGCTACCCCAACCCGCCCTACGCGACGCGCCCGCCGGGCGACCCGTTCGTTCCGCCGGCCACAGGTGCCGTCATCCGCATCCAGGGCTTCGCCTCGTTCCCCGCCTTCGACTTCGACAACGACATCGAGCCGGGCGGTGCCGCTTTCGTCGTTGCGCCGTGGGAAGACGAAGACCTCCAGTCGCTCGAGTCGCCGCCGGTCTTCGGCAGCATCGAGGGGCCGGACGACGTGCCGGGCAACGAGCCGGTGACGATCTCGGCCGAGGTCATCCAGGGGTCCGACCCGATTGCCAGCGTCGTGCTCTCCTACGAAGCCTCGACCGGCGAGTCCGGCGACGTGACCCTCACCGACGACGGCTCGGGCGTCTACTCCGGCGACATCCCGGCCCTCCCCGACGGCGCGTTCGTGACCTACTTCGTCACCGCGACCGACGACATGGGCCAGACCTCGACGAGTGCGGAGCAGACGTACCGCGTGCTCTACGACGGGATCAACTCCATCGAGGACGTGCAGCTCACCGCGAGCCGCGGGCCGGGGGCCAGCCCCTTCGCCGGCATCACGACGGACAACATCAACCTCGAAGCGACGGTCCAGACGGGGCCGGTCGAGGTGACGGAGGGCAACGCGACCTTCACCCTGTTCGTCATACAGGACGGGACGGACCCGTGGAGCGGCGTCGTCGTCGTCGCGGATGAGAACAGCGTTACGCTCGCGCCCGGCGACGAGATCACCATCACGAGTGCTACCGTAGAGGAGAACTTCGGCCTCACGCGCCTTCGCGACATCACGTTCGAGGAGACAGGGACTGGCACCCCATTCCCCTACATTACGGACGTGCCGACCGGCGTGCTGGCCGTAGACCCGCCGACCGCCGAGTCCTACGAGGGCATGATGATCCGCTTCGACGACGTCATCATCACAGAGGCCGTCGCCAATAACTTCGGGGCCTTCGCCTTTGCCTCGGACGGCGATCCGGCCAACGAGGTGCTCGGCGAGGACGATGCTACGGCGATCCCCGACGGCTTCAACGAGGACACGTTCGAGGACGGGGACTTCGTGGAGTTCATTCAGGGGGTCTGGTACTACTCGTTCGGCAGCTACAAAGTCCTCCTGACGGACCCGAGCGATGTTGGGATGGTGACCACCGACGCCGAGGACGGCACCCCGTCGGACGGATTTACGCTCGTCCGGGCGTACCCGAACCCGTTCACGACCGAGGCGACGATTGCCTACGAGGTCGGCGAGCCTGGCCCGGTGGCGCTCCGCGTTTACGACGCGCTCGGCCGCGAGGTCGCGGTGCTCGTCGACGCCGAGGTGGCCCCCGGCCGCTACGCGGCGACGCTCAGCGCGCGTGGGCTGGCGGCCGGCGTTTACGTCTACCGCCTTACGGCCGCGGGCGAGACCCGCACCGGCCGCGTCACGCTCGTCAAGTAGCTCTGCCTGAAGACGGCAAGGGGTCGGGTCCAGCGGACCCGGCCCCTCATGCGCTTCTTTCGAATGGTCTCCTTCGGAACCTAGATGGATAGGACGCTCGCCCCATCGTTTGATGTCATCCTGAACTCGTTTCAGGATCTCCTCCGGGTTAGCACGGCCCCCACGAGATCCCGAAACGAGTTCGGGATGACACGTTTGCGAATCCACCGACTGACGGTTCGCCTGCTGGGCCTCGCGCTTCTGGCCGTGCCCGCCCTCCTGGCCGCGTGCGATAGCGGCTTCGCGGGCGAGGAGGGCGCGAACCGAGCGCCCGAGACCGAGCTCGCGGTCCAGGCCGCTGACCTCGCGGACCTGCTCACCGACACGCTCGCCGTGCCGGGCGACACGCTCGTCATGGGCGGCGACACGACGATTGTCGACGAGGTCATCACCGACACGCGGCGCTTCACGAGCCTCGTCGAAGTCAACTGGTCCGGTACCGACCCCGACGGCTTCGTGGCGGCCTTCGAGCTGCGGTTCTACGACGAAGAGGAGACCGGCGAGATCGGCCCGGAGGCCGGGTGGGCGCGGACGACGCAGCGCGACTCGCTCATCCTCCTGCCGATCCCCGAGGGCGCGCCGGTGGCGAACGTCGCCTTCGAGGTCCGGGCGATTGATAACGACGGGCTGAGGGACCCGACCCCGGCGCGGACCGTCTTCCCGGTCCGCAACACGCCGCCGACGCGCCGCCTCAGCGCCGCCGAGGCTCCGCCGGACACCACCTGGCCGGCGGCCTCGGTCGCCTTCACCGCCGCCGACCTCGACGGCGAGGCCAACCTCGCCGGCGTCGAGGTCGCCCTCAACGACACCACGGCCGGCTTCGTCCGGCTGCCGGCCGGGACCGGCTTCATCACGCTCGTCGCCGCCGACCCCGGCGCGGCCGAGACCGAGGCCCGCCTGCTCCTCGGCCGGAGCGGGACGCCGTCGGACTTCCGGCTGCCCGGCTTCCTGACGGACGCGCCGAACGCGCTCTACCTCCGCGCCGTCGACGCGGCCGGCTTCCGCAGCGCCACCGTCGTCTATCCCGACCCGGACCCCGACGCCGGAGAGACGTGGTACGTCCGCCGCGTGACGAGCCCGATCCTGCTCGTCAACGACTATCGGGCGAGCCGGAACTACCTCGTGCTTCCGTACCACCGCGCCATCCTCGACGAGTACGCGGGGGCCTACGACGAGTGGGACCTCTCCCGGCCGTTCCAGGAAGGCTCGACCCAGGTGCTGGCCTACAGCGACAACCTCCCGCCGAACCCGAACCCGACGCTCCGCGAGACGCTCCGCTTCTGGCAGAACATCTACTGGGTGTCGACGAACGCGACGAACCGCTCGGTCGGCAACAACCTCCCGCTCGTGGCGAACTTCCTCGACACCTTCTTCGAGGACGGCGGGCGGCTGTTCGTCAACGTGCCGGTCGCCATCCCGACCGCGCCCGAAGACAACCTCGGCAACGGAGCCCTCGCCGTGCTCCCGCTCGCGGGGCTGCTCGACTTCGGCCCCGGCAGCGAGTACGAAGAGTACGCCCCTGCTATGCGCTTGGAAGGCGGGGCCGCGCTCACGCCTGGATCGCTTCCGGGCGGCCTCGCGCTGCCTCCGCTGCGCACCACCCGCTCCATCGAAGATGTGTTCGCGTACCCCATCGGGGGGGGGACGGTCCCGCTCTACACGGGGGACCTTCTGGGCCAGCTCGATGGGAGCACCACGTTCGTGCCGTGGCCCGGCCCGGCGACCCTTGCCTCGCTGCGCGCGGACAGCCGCGTGGCCCTTTTCGCGGTCCCGCTCGTGCGAGAGTTCAACGGCGGCCCGTACCTCGAAGGGGTAGGTGGCGACCCCAACGCGCCCCGTGAGGCCGTCCAGCTGATCCTCGAAGCGCTCGGCTTCCCGCGCTGATCTCCTCCCGCCCATGCGCTCTACGCTCCCCTTCGCGCTCGTTCTGCTGCTCGCCCTCGTGGGCGCGGCCTCGCCCGCTGCGGCGCAGGGCCGCCTCGCCGGGATCGTCACCGACGCCGCGACCGGCGAGAGCCTGCCGGGCGTCAACGTCCTCCTGCTCGGCACGAGCCAGGGGGCCGCGACGGACCTCGACGGGCGCTACGCGATCTCGGGCCTCCGCGCCGGGGACTACACCGTGCAGGCCTCGTTCGTCGGCTACGAGACGAAGCAGTTCACCGGCATCCGCATCAACCCCGGCGGCGTGACCACGCTCGACGTCGAGCTCGGCGAGGCCGTGCTCCAGACCGAGGGCGAGGTCGTCGTCGTCGGCGAGCGGCCGCTCGTGGACGTGGAGCAGTCGGCGAGCGCCTACACCATCGGGCGCGACGAGATCGCCGCCGCGCCGGTGCGCGAGGTCCAGGAGGTCGTCGCTACGCAGGCCGGCGTCGTCAAGGACCCGACGGGGCTTTACATCCGCGGCGGGCGCGCCGACGAGACCGGCTTCGTCGTGGATGGCGTGAGCGCGAAGGACCCGCTCTCCGGGACTGGCTTCGGCCTCGACCTCGGGGCCAACGCCTTCGCCGAGGTCGAGGTCACCACGGGCGGCGTCGGGGCCGACGTCGGCGACGCCACGAGCGGCGTCATCTCGGTCACCACGCGCGACGGGACCGACCAACTCCACGGCTCGTTCTCGACCAAGCGCGACAACTTCGGGGCCAACGACGGCTGGGGCTCGACCTGGAACGAGCAGGTCTACGAAGGCTCGGTCTCCGGCCCGGTCCTCCCCGGCCGCCTCCGGTTCTTCGCCTCCGGGCAGGCCCAGCTCTCGGACACCTTTACGCGCTTCGTCTCGACCCCGGACCAGGTCCGGTCCTCGCTCCTCGGCGGGACCTTCTGGATGCCCTACCAGGACAACCGCTGGAGCGGCCTCGGCAAGCTGACCTGGCTCCCCCGGCCCGGCATGAAGCTGCAAGGCAGCTACCAGCGCTCGCTCGCGGTCAACCAGAACACCCGGATGCTCCAGGTCACCGGCAACGACGACGTGATCCGGCCGGGCTACCAGTACGCCTTCGCGCTCCAGCCCGACCGCGCCAACACCTACACCCACGACAACAATCTGGCTTACCTGAAGTGGACCCACGTCCTGGGGAACCAGTCGTTCTACGAGCTCCAGGCCAGCCGCTTCTTCACCCGCCTCCGCGCCGACGCCAACGGGCGCGACTGGCGGCCCGAGGACGTGAGCGAGGAGCTCGACCCGGCTTCGATTGTGGACTACCCGGCCTCGCTCTTCGTCGACGCCGAGGGCAACCCGGTCGATCCCAACGCGGTCTTCGTGCTCCCCGGCCCCGGCCTCTTCAACAACGGCGGCCTCGCCACGCGCTGGCACGACCACTTCGCCGAGGAGGCCGTCCTCAAGGGCAGCTACACCCGCTTCACGGCAAACAGGGGGTATGAGATTACGGCGGGCTTCGACGTGAAGCTCAACGACTACCAGTGGATCGACATCATCCGCCCGTGGATCGGTGCGCCGATCGTGACGGCCGAGGGCGACACGACGCGCTCGAACCGGCTCGGCGAGGCCAGCGACGTGTGGCGCGTCAAGCCGCGCCGCGCCGCGCTCTTCGCGCAGAACCAGTTCCGCTACAACGGGCTGATCGCCAACGTCGGTCTCCGCGCCGAGCTCTGGGCACCGGGGCGCTACGTGGACAGGCTCGTCGCCGACAGCGTTTACACGATCCCGGCCGCGATTCGGGAGGCGTACCTCGCCGAGTCGGTCGGGCTGTTCGGGCTGCGCTGGAAGGCGCGGCTCCTGCCGAAGCTCCGGGTCAGCTTCCCGGTCCGCGAGAACCAGGTGCTCTTCTTCAACTACGGCCACTCGACCCGGCTGCCGCACCCGACCTTCCTCTACACCAACCTCGACCCGTTCTACCAGGACCGCTCGTTCTTCGGCGACCTCGGCAACCCGAACCTCAACCCCGAGGTGGACATCGCCTACGAGCTCGGCCTCCGCAGCCAGCTCACGAAGGACGACGCCCTCACGCTGACCGCCTTCTGGCGCGACAAGTTCGACTTCATCACCGTCACCGACGTCACCGTGGAGGATGCCACGGGCCGCCGGACGAGCCGCGCGCTCCGCATCAACGGCGACTTCGCCCGCGTCCGCGGCATCGAGGTGAGCTACATCAAGCGCGTCGGCGACTGGCTCCGGGGCCAGATCAACGCCTCCTACTCCCGCGCCACCGGCCTGTCGTCCACCAACTCCGAGGCGCTCCAGGACCTCATCCAGGACGGCAACGTGGACAACACCTTCGAGACGCCGCTGGCGTGGGACCGCCCGCTCGACGTCAAGGCCTCGACGACGTTCTCGTGGGACCGGGCGGCCCCGCTCTGGGGGGTCCCCGGCCTCAACCGCTTCCGGCTCTACCTCGCCTCGACCTTCCGCAGCGGGCAGCGCTACACGCCGGTCCGGTTCGTCGGCCGTGAGGTCAACCCCTTCACGGGGGATCGTGACTGGCGGCCGATCTACGAGAGCGTGGACGACCCCGAGCAGCGCTTCGCCGAGGTCGGCGAGCCGTGGTGGTGGTTCGACCTGAACCTCCAGCGCCGCCTCGCCGTCGCCGGGCAGGACCTCGTCTTCGCGCTCGAGGTGACGAACCTCTTCAACCAGCAGAACGCCGTCCTGGTCAACCCCGTCACCGGCGCGGGCTACCCCGACGTGGAGGCCGGCACCGACTTCACCGATCTTCGCGGCGACGACGCCTACGACGTGCCCTCGACCCTCCGCGACCCGCGCTACGAGGACCCCAACACGAGCGGGCTGCCGCCGCTCAACCCCGCCCGCTTCCTGCCGTCGCGCCACGTCATGCTCGGCGTCAGCTTCGAGTTCTGAGCATGAGACACCTCTTCGTAAACCCCTGGACCCCCCGTCGCGCTTGCACCCGCTCCGGGACGAGTCCCTGCGCGGAAGGCGGCGCGCGACGGTCCCCCTCGTCGAGGGGGACAGCTTTTCGGCCTGGGAGCGTAGCGACCGGCCGGAAAGCAGGGGGTCCGCAGCGTCACTTGCGAATGTCCGACCTCTGCTTTAACCCGAACGCCCCCATGCGCGCGTTCTTACTCCTCCTCCTCACCGCGCTCGCCGTGCCGGCCCGAGCCCAGGTGCTGCCGGCCTTCGGGCAGGAGCGCACCGGCGGCTCCGGCCTCCAGTTCCTGAAGGTCCCGGTGGACGCGCGCGGAGCGGCGCTCAGCGGGACCGTCGCGGCCTCGGCCGACGACGCGAGCGCGCTCTTCTGGAACCCGGCCCTCGCCGCGCGCGGCGGCACCCAGCTCGGCCTCGCCACGACGAGCTACGTCGCCGACGTGGCGCTCCACTATGCCGCCGGCTACCACCCGGTCGCCACGCCGCTCGGGGCCCTCACGCTCGGCCTCAGCGTGCAGGCGCTCGACTCCGGCGAGATGGACGTGACGACCGAGTTCTCCGGCCCCGAGGGTACCGGCGAGACGTTCCGCCTCGTGGACCTCGCCGTCGGCGTGACGGTGGCGCAGGCGCTGACCGACCTGTTCTCCTACGGCGTCACCGGCAAGTTCGTCCGCGAGTCCTCGGCCGACGTGGCGACCTCGGCCGGCCTGCTCGACCTCGGCGTGGCCTACCGCGTCGGCGACACCGGCGTCCGCTTCGGCGTGGCGATCCGCAACTTCGGCTTCAAGGTCAGTCCCGGCGGCTCGGTCTCGCGGACGACGCTCGGCGGGACCGTCGTTGAGGAGAGCTTCGACGGGATCGAGCCGCCGACGACGTTCCTGCTCGGGGTGAGCTACCGGCCGCTCCGGGCGCTCGGCCTCGCCGCAGGCGGGCCGCACGACCTCACGGTCTCGGGCCAACTCACCAACCCCAACGACAACGCCGAGCGCTTCAACCTCGGCGCGGAGTACGTCTGGAACGAGACGCTCGCGCTCCGCACCGGCTACGAGTTCGGCCTCGAGGAGGCGAGCACGCCGTCGTTCGGCCTCGGCCTCGTCGTGCCCGGCCTCGGCCCGGCCCTCCGCCTGGACTACGGCTTCAACCGGCTCGACCGGCTCGGCAACATCCACCGCATCGGCCTCAACCTCCGGCTGCCCTGACCCCTCTGATGTATGCGGATTGCCGCTTCTGCCCTCCTCACCACGGACACGACGCGTCGTGTCCCTACAGGGGTGTTCCTCCTCGTGCTGGTACTCGCGCTCGCCGGGTGCGACGGCCTCTTCGGCTCGAAGGACGACGCGACGACCGACGAAATCTTCGACGAGGGGCAGGTTGATCCGACGCTCCTCGACGAGGTGGGCTACGTCCCGCTCAACCCGTTCTACACGCAGAGCGCGAACGGCGGCCGGCTCCAGGGGCCGGTGGACGTCTACGTCGGCTACGACGAGCTGCTCTACATCGCCGACCGGCAGGGCCTCCACGTGCTCGACCTCGCCGGGCGGCCCCAGGCGTTCGTCGGCCAGCTCGCGCTGCCGGGCGGCGAGCCGCAGCCGCTGCGCGACATCACCGCCGTCGTCCAGGACCGCCGCCTCGACCTGCTCGTCGCCGCCCGGCGCGACACCACGCTCGACGGCCGGACGTGGGACCTCCCCGTCGTCTACCGCCTCAGCGGCGTCACGACGGGGATGCCTACGGTCGAAGACATCGTCTGGCACCCCTTCGACGACCGCTCGCGCTCGAACAACCAGTTCCGCAATCCCCAAGTCTATCTCGGGGGGTGCTACTCCGACGAGGACGCCCGCTTCACCGGCGTCGCCGTGCTGGCGGACAACAGCTTCTACGTCTCGCGCAGTGGGCTGGTCAATACGCAGGAAGAAGGGAAGCCTGGCCTCGTGCGGCCGTTCAACGGCGTGCTCGCCTTCGACCCGGAGGGGACGAACACCCGCTACATCAGCGCCCTCAGCCCGACGCAGCCGAGCCTCCTCAGCGCCGTCTACCCCTCGGCCCTCGCCACACCCATCGGGCCGCCGCAGCGCTCGTCGTTCTCCGACACCCAGGACTTCCTCGTCGCCCAGCGCCCGCCCAGCGCCGACTCTCTCCTGCTCGCGGGGCGGGACCCGGAGTGCGCGCTCGCGCCGGTTGGCGAGATTCGCTACCCCGTGCTGTCGGTCCTCGTGGTCGAGGGGCCGAACGGGACCGAGTTCCGCGTCGACACCGACCGCCTCGGCGCGAGCGCCAACCCCGACAGCGGCGACGGCTTCCTCTACGAGGACTTCGGGCTGCGCGGTCCGACGGGGCTGGCCCTCGCCGCCGACGAGACGGGCTACCTCTTCGTCACCGACGCGGGGACGGACAGCCTCTACGTCTTCAACCGCAACGGGGTCGAGGGCGTCGCGCCGCCGCCGGCCTCGGGCTCGCTCCGCCCGGTGAAGGTGTCGTTCGGCGGCACCGGCAGCGGCGCGCTCTCGTTCCGCGATCCGCAGGGCGTGGCCTACTTCGAGCGGACGGTCTATGTCGCCGACACCGGCAACGACCGGATCGCCCGCTACCGGCTCAACACGGACTTCGAGTAGGTCTAGCCCTCGCCCTGCATCTCGGCCGCGACGCGCTCGGCGTCGGCGAGCGCGCGGAGGGTGTTGCCGCCGAGGATCTTGCGCACGTCCTCGTCGGAGTAGCCGCGCCCCAGCAGGCCGTAGGTGATGTAGGGCAGCCGCGTCGCGTCGTCCATCCCGCGCGGGAGGTACGGCACCCCGTCGAAGTCGCTCCCGAGGCCGACGTGGTCAATGCCGGC
>JBBSMV010000040.1:0-14597 GCA_038232975.1 Rhodothermales bacterium | reverse complement strand
GACACCTACGACGTGGTGTTCTCCTTCGTCGGCTACCGCAACGTGCGGGTCGAGGGCGTCCGCGTCAGCATTGACCTGACGACGACCGTGGACGCGGTGCTCGTCGAGGACGTGATCGAGGGCGCGGAGGTCGTCGTGACCGCCGAGCGCGAGCTGGTGCAGAAAGACCTGACCGCGACGACGGCGTTCGTCTCGGGCGACGAGATCGAGGCGCTCCCGGTCGAGAACTTCAGCGAGGTCGTCGAGCTGCAGGCCGGCGTGGTCAACGGGCACTTCCGGGGCGGGCGCATCGGCGAGGTCGGCTACTGGGTGGACGGCCTCCCGGTCTCGGACGTCTACGACGGCGGCCTCGGGGTCTCGATCGAGAACGACATGGTGCAGGAGGCGCAGGTCGTCACCGGGGCCTTCAACGCCGAGTACGGGCAGGCGCTCTCGGGCATCGTCAACGTGGTCACGAAGGACGGCTCGGACGAGCTCGAGGGCAGCTTCTCGGGCTTCCTCGGCGACTACGTCAGCCGCCAGGACAACCTCGTCGGCGACACCCCCATCTTCCCGGCGCTCGGCGAGTTCAGCCCGGCGGCGGTGCAGAACGCCGAGGGCAGCCTGGGCGGGCCGCTCCTCCCCGGCCGGCTGTTCTTCTTCACGAGCGGGCGCTACTTCCGCAACGAGGGCTGGATTTTCGGCCGCGACGTGTTCCGCGCCGAGGACGTCGGCGTCGACGCGGTCACGCAGCGGCTGGCGCTCGTCAACCCCGGCGGCTCGGGCGACTCCTCGATGGTCGCGCTCAACCCCTACGAGAAGCTCTCGGGCCAGGCCAAGCTGACGGCTCGCCTCGGGCGCGGGATGCGGATCGCGGCCAACGTCATCGCCAGCCGGGAGGACTTCCAGGACTTCGAACTCGACCGCTTCTTCTTCCCCTCGGCCCAGCGCCTGAAGCAGCGCGAGGCGCTCAGCACCTACCTCAAGTGGACCCACACGCTCTCGAACTCGACCTTCTACGACTTCGGCGTTACCAGCAACTACAACGAGTTCAACGACTTCCTCTTCGAGGACCCGAACGACCCGCTCTACCGCGAGGCGCAGTTCTTCTCGTTCACCGACCCGAGCCAGACCAGCGGCTTCCGGATCGGGGGGACCGACAACAAGCGCTTCCGCCGCTCGACCAACACGCTGCTCGCCAAGCTCGACCTGACGAGCCAGCTCACCGAGGCCAACCTCGTCAAGCTCGGCCTCGAAGGCCGCTACCACACGCTCGACTTCGCCGACGCGTTCGTCGTCGTCACGGGCGAGGGCACGGCGGAGCGGCGGCAGTTCGTCGCCGACAACGGCAGCTACCGCTACCACCCGGTCGAGCTCTCGGGCTACGCCCAGGACAAGATCGAGCTCGGCGGCCTCATCATCAACGCCGGCGTCCGGCTCGACTACTTCGACTCGAACGGGGTCGTCTTCCGCGACCCGCGCGACCCGCAGGCCGTCTTCCTCGAGAACCGCCTCGTGCTCCGCGACGAGGCCGGCGCGCCGGTCCTCGACGCGAGCGGCAACCTCCAGCCGCTGCTCAACCCCGACGGCAGCTTCGACTACACGCCGGAGCGCTACTTCGAGGACGCCGAGGCGACGTGGGAGGTCTCGCCGCGCCTCGGCGTGGCCTTCCCGATCACCGAGAACGGCGTGGTCCACTTCTCCTACGGGCAGTTCTTCCAGGTCCCCAACTTCGAGCTGCTCTACCAGAACCCGTACTTCACGCTCGGCAGCGGCGGCTCCGGGCTGATCGGGCTGATCGGCAACGCCAACCTCAAGCCCGAGCAGACGGTCTCGGGCGAGATCGGGATCAAGCAGGCCCTCACCCAGAGCTCGGCCGTCGAGGTGACGGCCTACTACCGCAACATCCGTAACCTCACCGGGACGGCCACCGACCCGATCCGCATCGAGGGGTCCTCGGCCCGCTACGGCCGCCTCGTCAACTCCGACTTCGGCTTCGTCCGCGGCTTCATCGCCCGCTTCGACCAGCGCGTCGGGCACGACCTCTACGCCGGGTTCGACTACACCTTCCAGGTCGCCCGCTCGAACGCCTCCGACCCCGCCCAGGCGTACAACGCCGCCGCCGGCGAAGGCCCGCTCGAGCAGCAGATCCTGCCGACCAACTGGGACCAGCGCCACACCGTTACGGCGTCGCTCACCTACGCCAACCCCCGGCTCGACGCCGGCTTCGGGGTCCTCTTCTCCTACGGCTCGGGCGAGCCGTACACCCCGCGCCGGACGACCCAGCAGAGCGGCCAGATCATCCCGACGCGCATCCCGCTCAACTCCGAGATCAAGCCCTCGACGGCGACCCTCAACCTGAGCGCCTACAAGAACGTCCGCCTCTTCGGGGACCACACCGTCCAGCTCTTCACGAAGGTGGACAACCTCCTCGACGCCCGCAACGAGGTCGGGGTCTTCGGCGACACCGGCCGGGCGACCTACTCGCTCCAGCGCAACGTGGACGCGGCCACGTTCCGGGGCAACCTCGACTTCCTCAACCGGAGCTACGTCCAGCCGGGCTTCTTCTCGCAGCCGCGCCGCGTCGTCCTCGGCCTCAGCTACAGCTTCTGAGTAGGCATCCGTTGCCGAGCACCGACCCCTGACGAATCCGCTATGACCCGCACGCTCCCGCTCCTGCTCGTCGCCGCCGCCTTCGCGCTCCCCGCGCAGGGGCAGGGCCGCGCCGACCTCCCGGCCTTCCTCTTCGACCCGAGCTACTACTCCAGCCGCATCTACGAGAAGAAGGCCGCCATGGACGGCAACAAGGTCGCCCTCACCTTCTTCAACTACGGCCTCCTCGGCGGGGCCGGCGAGATCCGCGGCAACTGGCCCAAAGGCTCGAACGACTTCTACATCGGCGACGTGCTCCCGGTCGTCGCCGTCGAGGTGCCCGTCGACACCGACGGCGACGGGGTCACCGACACGCTCGTGATCAACACCGTCACCACGCGCGGGCCGCGCGCGGGGGCCGACGGGCCGAGCGGCGGGGCGGGCGGCATCTTCTGGGGCTTCGAGGCCAAGCCCGGCTTCGCCGCCGACCAGTTCGTCAACGAGGCGGGCGGCCTCGAGGAGAACGCCCGGCCCGCGCTCTCGACCACGCCCGAGACCTGGCCCTCGTTCTGGCCCGACCAGCCGACCTGGCAGGACCCCGGCGGCGGGGCCGACTGGAACGGCTTCTTCGGGCGCGACCAGTTCAACGCCGACCTCGAGACCTACTTCTGGCTCGACGACCACAACGACCGCGAGATCACCAGCGAGCAGGGCTTCGGCTTCCCGTCGTTCACCGCCGACTCGCTCCGGCCCGAGCGCGGCGGGATGGGCCTCGACGTCAAGGTCCGCGGCTTCCAGTGGAGCCAGTTCCTCGCCCAGGACGCCATCTTCTGGCTCGACGAGGTCACCAACACCTCCACCACCACCTACCCCCGCGTCTCGGTCGGCCTGACGGTCGGCACGCTGGCCGGCGGCGACGGCGACTCCCAGGACGACCTCGCCTTCTTCGACCAGGCCAACCGCATCGTCTACTCGTGGGACTTCGACGACTCCGGCAACGAGAACCAGGACGTCGGCTACGTCGGCTACGGATTCCTGGAGAGCCCCGGCGACGACACCAACGGCATCGACGACGACGGCGACGGCGACCCCTTCACCGACCTCGGCCGGGACATCGACAACCTGCCCTACGTCCAGGACGGCACCCAGGGCACCGGCAACACCTTCGACCGGAGCGACTTCGACCCGCGCGTCTTCGCCGAGGGCGACCCGCTCATCCTGATCGACCAGCAGACCGGCGCGCGCTCGACGGTCTACCTCGGCCCCGAGCCGACGACCGTGGTCTCGCAGGGGCGGAGCTACACCGTCGCGCCCGGCACCACCCTGGAGGAGACCCAGACCGACATCCGGGTCGGCAGCGAGGGCGGGATGCCCATCTTCAACACCTTCACCGAGAAGAACCTCCTCGACGAGGACCTCGACGGGCTGGTCGACGAGGACATCAACCTCCACTTCGAGCGGCGCGCCCAGAACCTCCAGGGCGAGATCGTGATGCTCCCGGCGCTCCGGTTCGAGGACTACGTCGGCCTGGCCGAGGCCGTGCGCGGGCGGACGCCCACGCGCGCCGACTCGTCCGACTTCGGCCTGCTCAACCCGCTGATCGACGAGGCCCGCGACGACGGGATCGACAACGACAGCGACTGGGACGTGAGCACCGACGACGTCGGGGCCGACGGCGTGGCCGGCACCGGCGACGCGGGCGAGGGCGACGGCGTCCCGACGCCGGGCGAGCCGAGCTTCGACGCCCTCGACGTCACCGAGTCCGACCAGGTCGGGCTGTCGAGCTTCTACTTCTTCAGCCCGCCCGGCGCGCTGACGATGGACAACGACCAGCAGCTCTGGGACTTCATGTCGCCCGGCTTCTTCACCTCCAACGAGCAACTCGCCCAGCAGCAGGCCGGCGGCGTCGACGGTGACTTCATCTTCTCCTCGGGCTACTTCCGGCTCGCGCCCGGCCAGACCCTCCGCTTCTCGCTCGCCACGGTCTTCGGCGACGACCTCGAGGAGATCACCATCAACACCCAGACCATCCAGGAGATCTACAACCGCAACTACCAGTTCGCCCGCCCGCCGGAGCGCCCGACGCTCCGCGCCGTGCCGGGCGACGGCCGCGTGACCCTCTTCTGGGACGACACCGCCGAGGACTCCCTCGACCCGATCCTCGGGCGGGACTTCCAGGGCTACCGCCTCTACAAGAGCACCGACCCGTTCTTCCGCGACCCCGAGGTCATCACCGACGGCATCGGCTCTGACGCCTTCATCGCCCCGCTCGCCCAGTTCGACCTCGACGACGGGATCGACGGCTTCTGGCCCTCGTACACCGAACCCGACTTCTCGAACGCCGAGACGGCCGCCGACTCGATCCGCATCCAGGAGGCGTACCTCGAGTCGATCCAGAGCCTGCTCGACCGCACGCGCGCCGCGCCGTACTACATCGGCGGCGACACCGGCCTCCAGTATTCCGTCGTCGACACGCTCGTCAACAACGGGCAGCGTTACTACTACGCGCTGACGGCTTACGACACCGGCTCGCCGGACTTCTTCCCGGCCGAGAACAACTTCGCCGTGAGCGTGCGCGAGGACGGCGAGGTGGTGGCCGGGCAGAACGTGGTCGAGGTGATCCCGAACGCGCCGGTGGCCGGCTACGAGGCCGCCCGGATCGTCGGCACGGTCGAGCAGGTCGCGGGCGCGGCCACCGGCGAGGTCGCCGCCGAGATCCTCGACCCGCGCATGGTCGAGGAGGGCCGCGTCTACCGGCTCACGTTCGAGGGCGACGGGTTCGCCGCCGACAGCTTCGCCGTCGAGGTCGGCGGCGAGGTCATCGCCGAGGGTCCCCTCGAGGACGACCTCTCGACGGTCTTCGACGGCATCCGCTTCCTGCTCGACAACGAGGAGACCGCCATCAACTACGACTCGACGGGGTTCCTCGACGAGGACGGCCTGCTGAGCCTGTTCACCGACCGGATCAACATCGACAACCCCTTCCCGCGCGAGTGGCGGTTCCAGGGGTCGCTCGTGCCCTACGACTACGAGGTCCGCTTCTCAGACGACTTCGTCGGGCAGTCCCTCGGCGGGTTCCAGCTCGGCACCGGAGCCTTCGCACCGACGCCCGAGGCGCGGCCGACCAACTTCACGGTCCACAACGTGACGCTCGACCGGCCCGGCCCGTTCGTCTTCTACGAGCCGGCCACGGCCAACCCCAACGGTCGGTTCGACGCGTTCGAGTCCATCTTCCTCTACGAGGACCTCGACGACGACCCGGAGACGCCGCTGACGCCAACGTACCGCATCCGCCCCTCCGCTACCACGTTCGACGGGGCCTTCCCCGGCGAGGGCGACACCTACCTCCTGAGCACCTTCAAGCCGTTCTCGCCGCGCGACGTCTACACCTTCTCGACCGTCGCCGCGGGCGTGGACGCGGCCGCGGCGACGGCGCAGCTCGACCGCATCCGCGTGGTGCCGAACCCCTACGTCGCCGCTGCCTCGTGGGAGCGCCCGCTCGCGCCGACCATCACGACCGGCCGCGGCGAGCGCCGGATAGACTTCATCCACCTGCCGAAGGACGCCACCGTCCGGGTCTACAACGTGCGCGGCGCGCTCGTCTGGGAAGGCCGGCACGACAGCGGGATCGACGACGGGACGGTGAGCTGGAACCTCCGCTCGCGCGAGAATCTGGACGTCGCCTACGGGGTCTACTTCTACCACGTCGAGGCCCCGGACGTCGGCTCGAAGACCGGCAAGCTGGCCCTCATCAAGTGACGAGTTACGAATGCCGAATGTCGAGTGACGGGCGGCACCTGACCGGAGCAATCCTATGAAGAAAGCGATTCTCTTTTCGGCGCTCCTCGCGCTGGCGGCGCTGCCGGCGCAGGCGCAGGACAAGGTCGGCACCACGGCGGCCCCGTTCCTCGGCCTCGGGGTCGGGGCGCGCGCCACGGCGATGGGCGGGGCGCAGGTAGCCCAGGCCCAGGGGCCGAGCGCGCTCTACTGGAACCCCTCGGCCGTCAGCGACATGACCGCCAACGGGGCCGAGTTCTCGAGCTCGCAGTGGTTCGTGGACTCCCGGCTCCAGCACGCCGCCGTCGTCTTCAACGCCGGCGGCCTCGGCCACTTCGGCGTCACCGTCACCGCGCTCGACTACGGCGACGAGCTCGTCACCACGATCGAGAACCCCGAGGGGACCGGCGAGCGGTGGGACGCGCTCGACCTCGCGGTCGGCCTCTCGTATGCCCGCGCGCTCACCGACCGCTTCGCGGTCGGCGGGACGGCCAAGTTCGTCCGCCAGCAGATCTGGAACGAGTCGGCCGGCGGCGTCGCGCTCGACCTCGGGGTGACCTACGACACGCGCTTCCAGGGCATCCGCCTCGGCATGGCGATGACCAACTTCGGGACCGACATGCGGCTGGCCGGGCCGGACCTCCGCCAGGCCATCGACGTCGCGCCGGGCGAGCAGGGCAACAACCCCCGCAATGCGGCCAACCTCGAGGTGGACGCGTGGGCGATGCCGCTGATCTTCCGGGTCGGCGTCTCGGCGGTGCCCTTCCGCGCAGCCGACCAGCGCGTGACGCTCTCGGCCGACGGGAGCGCACCCTCCGACGCCGCCCAGAGCGCCAGCTTCGGGGCCGAGTACGCGTGGCGCGAGACGCTCTTCGTGCGCGGCGGCTGGCGGCAGGCCTTCGGCCCGGCCGAGGACGGCGGCTGGACGGCCGGCTTCGGCCTCCGCTACGGCCTGGACCGTCGGCTCTCGGGCTACTTCGACTACGTCTTCCAGAGCTACGAACCCTTCGGCACGCCCCAGATGTTCACCCTCGGCGTGACGTTTTGAATGCCTAAATGTAATACGTAAAATGTAAGGATGCCCGTAGCGAAGCGTCTCGGCGAAGCACCCTTACGTTTTACGCATCACGTCTTACGAGTACGCACGCCCCGGCCACGCAGCCGGTTTTCTCCCCTCAACCCAACACAGGTAGCCTACCATGAACACCGCTACGCGACACCTCCTCCTGGGGCTGGCGCTCACGCTCCTGGCCGCTCCGGCCTGGGCGCAGAGTGACATCGTCTTCCAGGTAGACATGAACGCCGCCATCGACAACTGCGCCTTCACGCCGGGCGAGGACGTCGTCAGCGTCCCCGGCAGCTTCAACGGCTTCGACACCAGCGCCGACCCGCTGAGCGACGACGGCACCAACGGCGACATGACGGCCGGCGACGGCGTCTACGCCACGACGCTCTCGCTCGAGGACGACAGCACGTACCAGTACAAGTTCTGGGCGAGCGAGCCGCTCGGCTGGGAGAGTGACCAGGACACCGGCAGCGGCAACCGCGAGCTTACGGTGGACGGCCCCGAGACGCTTCCCGTTGCCGACTTCTTCAAGGCCGACGGCATCCCCGACCTGTGCGGCTCGGAGATAGAGACCTACGAGGTCGTCTTCCAGGTCGACATGTCGGTCCAGATCAGCATGGGCAACTTCGACCCGGAGCAGGACGTGGTCGTCGTGGCCGGCGAGCTCAACGGCTGGAATACGACGGCCGACACGCTCGTTCAGGACCCCTTCGACCCGGACATCTACGTCGGCCTCGTCACGGCGGACCTGCTCGTACCGAGCACGCAGCCCTACAAGTACATCATCGGCGAGCCGGGCGACACCGCGCCCGACGGCTGGGAGAACGACCCCAACAAGACCTTCGAGGTCACCGGCGACGAGACCGACCAGAGCGGCAACGGCATCCCCGAGGTCATCCTCCCCGTCCGCTTCTTCAACAACGCCGGCCCCGACGACTTCCTCGACGCACCGGCGACCATCACGTTCAACGTGGACCTCGGCACGGCCTTCCAGCTCCTCGCCGACGAGGGGGAGATTCCCGCGAACGCCGCCGCGACGGACTTCACCAGCGAGATCAACGGCCTCTACATCAACGGCCCCATCGCCGGGGCCTCCAACGCCGACGAGATCGAGGACTGGGCGAGCTGGGGACCGGACCAGCTCGGCGACATCGAGAGCCGCGCGCTCGCCGACCCCGACGGCGACAACATCTACACCATCACCTACGAGTACGACGCCGGCACGATGCGCAACCTGAGCGGCAAGTTCGGCACCGACGGCTACGACAACGAGGCAGCGGGTTTCAACGACCACCGCTTCTTCATCGACCCCGGCACGCAGACGATCAACGTCGTATTCGGCTGCATGCGGCAGGACGACGGGACCTTCGAGGACGACAACGGCCCTGGCGGCGAGCCGGTCTACGACCCCTACGCCCTGATCGACAACACGGCCACGCCCCCGACGTGCATCTTCGTCGAGAGTGGCGGGGAGAACGACGACAAGGGCACGGCCGTCGAAGGGACGGGCGTGGTGCCGGCCACGGCCGCGCTCCGGGGCAGCTACCCGAACCCGTTCGCCGGGACGACGACGTTCGAGTACGCCGTGCCCGAGAGCGGCCCCGTCCACGTCGCGGTCTACGACCTCGTGGGCCGGCGCGTCGCCGTCCTCGTGGACGCGGTCCAGACGGCGGACACCTACCGGGTGACGTTCGACGCGGCGGGTCTCGCCAGCGGTGTCTACGTCGCGCAGCTTCGCACGGGCGGCACCGTGCTGAGCCGCCGGCTGACCGTGGTGAACTAGACGTGTAGGGTTCTGCAAGCCTGCGGACCCCCTGCCTCGCTCGTGCTACGGGACATGTCCCTACGCAGCTTCGCGAGGCTGTCCCCCTCGATGAGGGGGATAGTTCGAGGACCTTTGAGCGAAGGGACGCAGTCCCGCAGCGATGGGGCCTCGAACGGGGGGTCGGCGGTGCTCGCGGACCTGCGGCGCTACTCTGTACCCTTGTATCGAACTAGACCTGACCTATGTTGACACAAACGATTCGACTGATCCTCTTTGCCCTCTTCCTCCTGCCGAGCGCTGCGTTCGCCCAGGGCACGCTCGACGTGACGTTCCGCTTCCTGCCGGACCTCACGGCACCCGAGATCGAGCCGGTCGTGCGGGCGTTCCTGCCCGGCTCCTTCAACGACTGGGGGCCGAACACGAACGGGCAGATCAGCGTCGGCGCGCCGTCGCAGATGACCTACCTCCCGGCGGAGAACGAGTACCGCTACACGACCTCTCTCCAGATCGGGCAGGACTATTTCTACAAGGTCCACTACCACCGGAACGAGAGCGGCAGCGAGTACGAGTGGATCACCGACCCGCTCGCCGACGACCCTTGCACGTATGGCGGCTTCGGCTCTGACTGCCGCGTCGAGGTCCGGGACCCGATGGCGTTCCAGCTGGCGCGCGAGCAGAACGACGCCGGGCAGGTCGTCGCCGTCTCGGCCGGCCTCTTCGGGACCTCGGCGTTCGAGGAGATCGAGTTCCAGGTGGGCGACGGGCCGCTCCAGGACGGCCTCGCCTTCTACGACGCCGCCACCGGCATCTTCCGCTACGAGCTGCCCACGCTGGCCGCCGCGCCGGGCTACCTCCGCCTCGTCGCCACCGACGCGCTCGGCCGGACCGTCGAGGCCGAGTCCGGCATCGTCCCGCCGAGCGTCATTGACGCCGCGCGGCCCGAGGGTCTCGAAGACGGCATCACCTACGTGGACGACACGACGGTGCGCCTCTCGCTCTTCGCGCCGTACAAAGGCTTCGTCCACGTCGTCGGCGACTTCAACGGCTGGCGGGCCGACAACGCCTCGCTCCTCTTCCGCGACGCCGAGGGGGACCCCGCCACGGCCGACTCGGTGTGGTGGTGGACCGAGCTCAGCGGCCTCGCGCCCGGCGAACCCGCCGTCTTCCAGTACCTCGTAGACGGCGCGCTGCGGATCGCCGACCCCTACTCGGCGCTCGTGCTGACGGGCGACGACCCGTTCATCTCCGAGGCCACGTTCCCCGACCTGCCGCCCTACCCGGCGGAGGCCGCCGGCCGCCCGGCGACGCTCCTGAGGCCCGGTGCCGAGGAGTACGAGTGGCAGGTGGACGACTTCGAGCGCCCGGCGCAGGAAGACCTCGTCGTCTACGAGCTGCTGGTCCGCGACTTCCTCGCCGCCCACGCCTACGACACGCTCGCCGACACGCTCGACTACCTCGACCGCCTCGGCGTGAATGCCATCGAGCTGATGCCGGTGGCCGAGTTCGGGGGCAACATCAACTGGGGCTACCAGCCGCAGTTTCACCTCGCCCTCGACAAGTACTACGGCCCGCCGGAGCAGCTCAAGGCGTTCGTGGACGCCGCCCACGCGCGCGGCATCGCCGTGATCCTCGACGTGGTCTACAACCACGCCGACAGCCCCTCGCCGCTCGTGGACCTCTACGGCTGCACCGAGGCCTCGCTCTACACCAACAGCCCGGCGCGCCACCCCTTCAACGTCTTCTGCGACCTCGACCACACCAACGCCGCCGTGCAGCACTGGCTCGACCGCGCCAACCGCTGGTGGATCGAGGAGTACCGCGTCGACGGCTTCCGCTTCGACCTCGCGGGCGGCTTCATGCAGACGGGCAGCTTCTTCGGCTACAACCCCCAGCGCATCCGCCTCCTCCAGCGCATGGCCGACGAGATGTGGGACGTTGACGACGAGGCCATCATCATCCTCGAAAACCTGATCGACAGCCCGGCGGAGTTCCTCGACCTCGCCCAGTACGGGCAGCCCGAGCGGCCCGGCATGATGGTCTGGCACACCATGCACCGCGCCTACAGCCAGAGCGCGATGGGCTACCTCGACGCCGACAGCGACCTGGGCGACACCTATCCCCCGAGCTGGATCGCCGGGATGCCGCTCTCCGGCGCGGTGACCTACATGGAGAGCCACGACGAGCAGTGGATGATGTTCTTGAACCGTACCTTCGGCAACAGCGCCGGGGGCTACGACGTCACGGACCTCGGCACGGCGCTCGACCGGCAGAAGCTCGCCGGCACCTTCTTCTTTCCGGTGCCGGGGGCGCGGATGATGTGGCAGTTCGGCGAGGTCGGCTACGGCGGCGGCCCCGGCGAGTGCCTCAAGCCCGGCGACGGCTCGAACGGCGACTGCCTCCCCTCCGACCCGAGCCGCACCGGCCCCAAGCCGATCCGCTGGGAGTACGCCGACGACCCGGCCCGCGAGCGCCTCTACCAGACCTGGGCCGCGCTCCTCGGTCTCCGCCGCGACTACGCCCTCTTCACCAGCCCCGACACCGAGGTGACGATAGCGGCCGGCCCCGGCGACGCCGCCCGCTCGATCACCCTGACGCTCGACGGCGCGCCCGAGGGCGAGCCGAGCGCCGCCGTGATCGTCGGCAACTTCGGCCTCGTCGCGCGCGACATCGCGCAGGCGTTCCCGAGCAGCGGGACGTGGTACGAGTTCTTCACCGACACCGAGCGCGAGGTGGCGGGCACCCACGCCTCGGTCGTCCTCGCCCCCGGCTTCGCCCGCATCTTCACCGACGTGGACGTGCCCTCGCCGGAGCTCGACATCTACACCGTCGAGGCCGAGGGCGGCCCGGCGACGCCGCTCGCCTTCGGCCTCGACGCGGCCTACCCGAACCCGTTCGCCGAGACGGCGACGATCGGCTACACGCTGCCCGCGCCGGGCGAGGTGCGCGTCTCGGTCTACGACGTGCTCGGCCGCCGCGTCGCCGTCCTCGCCGACGGCCCGATGCCGGCCGGCGCGCACCGCGCCGTGCTCGACGGGGCCGGGCTGCCGAGCGGTACCTACGTCGTCCGCCTCACCGCCGGTGCCCGCTCCGCGACCACTCGCCTCACGCTTCTCCGCTGACGCTATGATCCTCTGCTTCTCTCGCATCGCGCTCCGGGACACGTCCCTGCGCACTCAGGCTTCGAGAAGCTGTCCCCCTCGGCGAGGGGGACAGCCGCGCGTTGCCGGGAGCGCAGCGACCGCGAGCACGGCAGGGGGTCTGGCTGCGCTGCTCGTCGCTGTCCTTTTGCTGGCGGGCTGCGGCCGGACGGTGCCGGTGGAGGTGCTTCGCCTCGAGGCCGAGCCGGAGGTTCAGGCTCGCATCGTGCAGATAGACCCCCAGCTCTACCCCATCACCGTCCGCCCATCTCCGGCCGAAACCTACCGAGTGGCTGGGGAACCCGTGACGGCGGGCGGCTCGGACAACGTCCCCGCCTGGGCCGCCGACGCCGTCTTCTACCAGCTCTTCCCCGAGCGCTTCCGCAACGGCGACCCCTCGAACGACCCGACGCGCGCGTCGCTGGAGACCCCGCTCGACCGCGTGCCCGAGACCTGGGCGCTCTCGCCGTGGACCGGCGACTGGTACGCTCGCGCCGGCTGGGAAGAGGCCCGCGGCGACGACTTCTACGAGGACGGCGTCTTCGACCGGCGCTACGGCGGCGACCTCCAGGGCGTACTTGACAAGCTCGATTATCTGAAAGACCTCGGGATCAACGCGATCTACTTCAACCCCGTCTTCTACGCCCGCTCGCTCCACAAGTACGACGGCAACACCTACCACCACGTAGACCCCCACTTCGGGCCGGACCCCGAGGGCGACTTCGCGCTCATGGCCTCGGAGACGAGCGACCCGGCGACGTGGCACACGACCGCCGCCGACCAGCTCTTCTTCGACCTCGTCCGAGCGGCCCACGCGCGCGGCATCCGGGTCGTCCTCGACGGCGTCTTCAACCACACCGGCCGCGACTTCTTCGCCTTCGAGGACCTCCGGGAAAACCAGGCCGCCTCGCCCTATGCCGACTGGTACGTCGTCAACGCCTTCGACGACCCGGCGACCGAGGCCGACGAGTTCGACTACGAGGGCTGGTGGGGCGTTGAGACGCTCCCCGAGTTCGCCGACACCGCCGACGGGAGCGACCTCCACCCCGGCCCCAAGCAGTACGTCTTCGACGCGACCGCCCGCTGGATGGACCCCGACGGCGACGGCGACCCCTCGGACGGGATTGACGGCTGGCGGCTCGACGTGGCGAACGAGGTGCCGCTGCGGTTCTGGGCCGACTGGAACGCGCACCTCCGCCGGATCAACCCCGAGACCTACACCGTCACCGAGCTGTGGGAGGACGGGGAGGACTTCATCCGCGAGGGCGGCTTCTCGGCGACGATGAACTACCACGGCTTCGCCTACCCCGTCAAGGGCTTCCTGATCGACGGCACGCTTTCGCCCTCGGCCTTCGCCGCCGTCCTCAACGCGCGGCGCGAGGGCTACCCCGAAAGGGTGCAGTACGCCCTCCAGAACCTCGTGGACTCGCACGACACCGACCGCCTCGCCTCGATGATCGTCAACGCCAGCGACGGCGATTACATGAATGCTGAGCGGTTCGACTACGACGTGGGCGAGCGCGTCTCGCCGCGCCGCACCGACGCCTACGCCGTGCGCAAGCCGACCGAGGCCGAGCGCGAGGTCCAGCGGCTCGTCGCGCTGATGCAGATGGCCTACGTCGGCCCGCCGATGCTCTACTACGGCACCGAGGCCGGGATGTGGGGGGCCGACGACCCCGACGACCGCAAGCCGATGCTCTGGGCCGACCTCGCCTACGACCCCGAGTGCGCCGACCCGCGCGCCCGCGCCCGCACCTGCGACGCGGTCGCCTTCGACCCCGACCTGTTCGCCTTCTACCGCGACGCCATTGCGCTCCGCGCTGAGCACCCCGCCCTCCGCCGGGGCGACTTCCGCGTGCTCCTCGCCGACGACACGCGCGACGTATTTGCCTTCGCCCGGACGCTCGGCGACGAGGCGCACGTCGTCGTGCTGAACCGGAGCGACGAGGCGCACAGCCTCCGCGTCGAAAAGCCGGCGGCCGGCTCCTACGCCCTCGCCTTCGCCACGACCGAGGGGCCGACGCGCGTGCAGGAAGATGCGACGGGGCTGAACCTCGAGCTCCCGCCGCGCGCCGGCGTCGTGCTCAGCCGGGGGCGATAAATGACGCGCTGCTCGCACCCCCCGTCGCGCTTGCAGTCACTTCGCTCCTGGCGGCGCGTGACTGTCCCCCGTGACAAGGGGGACAGCTTTTCGTGCCTTGAGCGCAGCGATGACACGAAAAGCGGAGGGTCCGCTCGGGCTAACGCAGGACAAGAGCAGCCGGGCAGGGGTTCCGAACCG
>JBBSMV010000039.1:0-14627 GCA_038232975.1 Rhodothermales bacterium | reverse complement strand
CCGTTCCGGGGCACCGCCACGGTGACACTCACGCTGCCCGTGGCGCAGCGGGTGGCGGTGGCGCTCTTCGACGTGCTCGGCCGCCGGGTGGCCGTGCTCCAGGCCGGGCCGCTCTCGGCCGGGGAGCACGCGCTCACGCTCGACGCGACGGCTTTGCCCTCGGGGGTCTACGTCGTCCGGGCGCAGGGCGAGAGCTTCGGCGCGAGCCGCCGCGTGACGGTGGTGGGGTAGGGAAGACGGAGTGAGCACGTCCCCCTTCGCTGCGTGGCGCTCTGCGGCGGCTCACGCCTCCGGCGACGCGGGCTTCGGCTCGCCGCCGGGCGCAACGCCCCTCCCGACCGGCTCCGAAACCGGCTCGGGGTGCGCGACGGGCGGCCCAACTCTCGGCGGCTCGGCGAGCGGCGGCTCGGCCACGGGCGGCACGTCCTCCGCACTGCGGGTCAGGCCCTCGTGGAAGCGCCGCTGGAACAGGATGATCGCCGCGACCCCAACCACGATCGCCATGTCGGCGACGTTCCAGATCGGGAAGAGCGACAGGAACGTGCCGCCGAAGAGCGGGATCCACTCGGGCAGGTAGCCGCGCCACAGGTCTACGTGGATGAAGTCCACGACCTCGCCGTAGAACAGCGGCGCAGTGCCGCCGATCACCCCGTAGAACGTCCGGTCGATGATGTTGCCGGCGGCCCCGCCGAGGATGAGCGCGAGCGCGAGCCGGTAGCCCACCGGCCCCCGGCGCACCACCCACAGGTAGCCGCCGATCAGGGCCGTCGCCGCCACCGAGAACAGCGTCAGGAACAGCTTCGAGCCGAGCGTCATCCCGAAGGCCATCCCCGGATTCGTGGTGTAGGTCAGCCGGAGCAGCGTCCCGACGAGCGGGACCGACTCGCCGGGGACCATCGCCGCCTGCACCCACGCCTTCGTGAGCTGGTCTACGACGACGAGGACGAGCGAGACCCAGAGAACGCGCATGGGGAGAGTCGGGAGTCAGAAGGTCGGGAGTCGGGAGTCGTTCTATGCTCAAGACAGACTCCCGACCCCCGACGCCGGACTCTTGACACTTATTTCTGCTTCCGCTTGGCGTCGATCGAGATCTCGGTGTGCGGGACGGCGCGGAGGCGCTCCTTGGCAATCGGCTGGCCGGTGACCTTGCAGAGGCCGTAGACGCCGTTCTCGATCCGCTCGAGGGCGCGCTCGAGGTAGCCGACGTACTTCTGCTGCCGGGCGACCATGAGGTAGAGCTTCTCGCGCTCCATCGCGTCGGTGCCGGCGTCGGCCATGTGGAACGAGTAGGCCGAGTCGCTCTCGTGCTCGCGCGAGTCCTCGATCTGCGCCCGCATCGCGTCGATGTCCTCGGTGGCCGTGGCGCGCTTGCGCTCGATGAGGGCGCGGAACTCGGCCAGCTCCTCGTCCGAGAAGGGGCTGCGCCGCGGCGAGGCCCCGTTGGCCGCGCCGGTGTTGGCCGCGCCGGTCTTCGTTCCGTTTGCTTTCGTCTTCTCACTCATGGATTGTGCTCACGGCTCGTGCCGACGCCGCGCGCCGGCTCCTGTCTGATAGGGACCTAGTACCTGATAGGGACCTAGTAAAATGATCGCTCAAGCTCCAGGCTCGACGGCCACGCCCGATGCCACCCGCTGAATCCCGATCTCGACCGCCTCGTCGGCGATCTCGAAGGACTCGACAGCTTCCCCGCTGGGGTCCTCGGCGAGACGCAGGGTTTCGGCGAGGGTCTCGTTCCGAATGGTATCGGCATGGGTGCGAACGGCGTCGGCCACCGCGCCCGAGGCGCTGAAGGTAACCCTAATTCGGTCCGAGACCGCGAACCCGGCGGCCTTGCGCAAATTCTGGACCCGGTTGACGAACTCGCGTGCCAGGCCCTCGCTTCGGAGCGTTTCCGTGATCGCGGTGTCCAGGGCCACGGTCACCGCGCCCTCCTGCCCGACGAGGTGCCCTTCGATCCCCTCGCTCACGACCTCGAGGTCCTCGGGACCGAACGTAACGGGGTCTCCGTCGAGCTCGAGCGTGAGCGTCCCCTCCTGCTCGAAGCGGGTGATGGCCTCGGTGCCGAGCGCGCGGACGGCCGCGTTGGCCGCCTTCATCTTCGGCCCGAGCCGCCGCCCGAGCGTCTTGAAGTTCGGCTTGGCCGACTTGGCGACGAGAGCGCTGCCGGAGGCCACCGCGTCGAGCCGCTTGACGTTGACCTCGTCGAGCACGACGGCCTCGACCGAGCGCAGCACGGCCTCGTCCACGCCCGCCGCACCGGTGACGACGGCGAGCGCGCCGAGCGGCTGCCGGACGTTGATCCCGGCCTCGTTGCGGAGCGCGAGCGTGACCGACGCCACGGTCCGAGCCAGCGCCATCCGCTCCTCGAGCGCGGCGTCCACGGCGGCCTCGTCTGCGACGGGGAAGTCGGCGAGGTGGACCGAAAGCGGGGCGTCGTCGGCGCGCAGCGCCTGAAACAGCCACTCGGCGTAGAACGGCGCGAGCGGGGCCATGAGCTTCGCCAGCGTCGTCAGGCACTCGTAGACGGTCTCGTAGGCAGCCCGCTTGGAGGTTTGGGGTTGGAGGTCGGAGGGTGTGGGTTTTTCACGCCGCACCTCGGACCCCGAACCTCCAACCTTGTCCCAGAAGCGGCGGCGGCTGCGGCGGAGGTACCAGTTCGAGAGGTCGTCCACGAAGGTCTCCACCGCGCGCGCCGCCTGCGTCGGGTGGTAGGCGTCGAAGGCGGCGTCCACCTCGACGGCAGTCGTGTTCAGGCGCGAGAGGACCCAGCGGTCCAGCTCGGTGCGCTCGGCCAGGGGTACGGTGTCCGCCGGATCGTAGGCGAACCCGTCGAGATTGGCATAGGTGGCGAAAAAGCTGTAGGTGTTCGTGACGGTACTGAAGAGTTTACGCCGGGTCTCCTCGACGGCGCGGTCGGAGTAGCGGACGCTCTCCCACGGCGCGCTAGCGCTCATCAGGGTCCAGCGCACCGGGTCGGCCCCGTGCCGGGCAATCGTCTCGAAGGGGTCCACGGTGTTGCCCTTGGACTTGGACATCTTCTCGCCGTGCTCGTCGAGCACGAGGCCGTTGACGACGACGTTGCGGTAGGCCACCGAGTCGCGCACGAGCACGGCGATGGCGTGAAGCGTGTAGAACCAGCCGCGCGTCTGATCCACCCCCTCGGCGATGAAGTCGGCCGGGAAGCTCTCCTCGAACTTGTCCTGGTTCTCGAACGGGTAGTGCCACTGCGCGAACGGCATCGCCCCCGAGTCGAACCACACGTCCACGAGGTCGGGGACGCGGCGGTAGGTCCCGCCGCCGGGCGCGGGCCACATGATCTCGTCCACGAACGGGCGGTGGAGGTCGAGCGCCTCGTCCTCGGAAAGCCCGGCCCGCTCGCGCAGCTCGGCGACGGAGCCGATCACGACGTAGTCGCCCTCGTCTCGGTCGTTGACCCAGACCGGGAGCGGGGTCCCCCAGTAGCGCATCCGCGAGAGCGCCCAGTCCACGTTGCCTTCGAGCCACTGCCCGAAGCGGCCGGTGCCGATGCCCTCGGGCTGCCAGTGGACCGTCCGGTTCAGCTCGACGAGCCGGTCCTTGATCGCCGTCGTGCGGATGAACCAGCTCTCGACGGGGTAGGACATGAGCGGCGTACCCTTGCGCCAGTCGTGCGGGTAGCTGTGGAGGACGGTCTCGTGGCGGTAGAGGAGGCCGCGCGCGCGGAGGTCGCGGGCGAGCGCTTTGTCGGCGTCCTTGAACCACTGCCCTGCGACCAGCGGCACGGCGTCGGTGAACCGCCCCTCGGCGGTGATCGGGTTGAAGAGCGGCAGGCCTTCGCGCTGCCCGACGGCGAAGTCGTCCGCGCCGAAGGCCGGGGCCAGGTGGACGATCCCGGTGCCGTCGTCGGTCGAGACGAAGTCGGCCGCGACGACGCGCCACGCCCGGCCCGCCTCGGGGTGCCCGGCGAAGGTGTCGAAGACCGGCCGGTAGGTCTTGCCGACGAGGTCCCGCCCCGACATCCGCTCAATCACCTCGGCCTCCCCGTCTAGGATCGAGACGAGCGACTCGGCGAGGTACAAGAACTCTTCCTCTTTATCCCCCTTCGCATCGTCCCCGCTTCCGCTCTTCCCCGCTTCTGCTCTTCCTACCCTCACCTTGACGTAGGCTATGTCTTCGCCGACGGCGAGGGCGGCGTTCGAGACGAGGGTCCACGGCGTCGTGGTCCACGCGAGAAAGTACGTGTCCGGCTCGCCCTCGACCGGGAAGCGGACGGTGACCGACGGGTCCTGCACCTCCTGGTAGCCGAGCGCGACCTCGTGGCTCGAGAGCACCGTGCCGCTGCCGGGGCTGTACCACTGGATCTTGTAGCCCCGGTAGAGGAACGGCTCGCCCGCGTCGGTCTTCTTCTCGGAGATCGTCTTGAGGAGCCACCACACCGACTCGGTGTAGTCGGTCTCGAACGTCACGTAGGGGTCCGAGAGGTCTACCCAGTAGCCCATCCGCCGGGTGAGGTCGTCCCAGAGGTCCTTGTACCGCAGCACGGACTCGCGGCAGGCGGCGTTGTATTCGGCAATTCCGTATTCCTCGACCTGGTGCCGGCCCTCCAGCCCGAGCGCCTTCTCGACCTCGATCTCGACGGGCAGCCCGTGGGTGTCCCAGCCGGCCTTGCGCGCGACCCGGTACCCCTTCATCGTCCGGTAGCGGCAGACCAGGTCCTTGATGGTGCGCGCCATCACGTGGTGGATGCCCGGCTTGCCGTTGGCCGTCGGCGGCCCCTCGTAGAAGACGAACGGCTCGGCCTCCTCGCGCAGCTTCAGACTCTGCGCGAAGACGGCGTGCTCGTCCCACCACCGGAGCGTCTCTTGCTCGGCGGCGGCGTGGTCGAAGCCTCGGGCGTCGGGGTACGTCGGCATCGGGCGGTGGGCAGGCGTAACGGGGGCCTCGGAATCGGGGGCCGAAGATACGACGCGCCCCCGGCGGGCCGACGCCTGCCGGGGGCGCGAAGCACTCCCTGCGATGAGACCTCAGCGCACGAGCGTCACCCGCTGCGTCTCGACGAACGAGCCCGCCGTGAGACGTACGAGGTACGTCCCGCTCGGCAGGTCGGCTGCGTCGAGCCGCGCCGTGTGCCGGCCGGCGTCCACCTCGTCATCCACGAGCGTGGCGACCTCGCGCCCGAGCACGTCGTGAACGGTGAGCCGCACCCCGGTCGTCTCGGGCAGCTCGAAGCGGATCACACTCGCCGAGGCGAAGGGGTTCGGGAACGCCGCCAGCGCTAGCTCACGCGGCTGCGCGCTGCGCGCCGCACCGTCGAGGGGGCCGGCGGCCTGCTGCGCGCCTTCCGCAGGCGTCGGCTGCTGCTCGGCCGATGCGCCACCAGCCACCCGGCCGCCGCCCGACACGCTGACCCAGTAGAGCCGCCTGAGCTCCGTCCCCGCGCCGTCGGTAAGCGTCAGGGCGAGCTCGAACTCGCCCACGCGGTCGAAGTAGCGACTGAGTTGAGGGCCGGTAGCGTTGGGGCCGGCGGGCTTGAAGTCGCCCAGGCAGGTCGGCTCGGCCATCGTGCAGAGGTTGTCGTCGTCGGGCAAGCAGTTGGCGGGGCACTCGGGGCGGAGGCGGCGCTGGTACCAGCGGTAGGCGTAGGGGGTCTGGCCGCCGGCGGCGTTGGCGCGCCAGGTGCCGGTCTGGCCGACGGCGAGCCACGTGGGGCCGGAAATACCGGCCGAGAATGGTTGGGGAGGTGGAGGTGTCCAAGTGAGTTGCTCTAACAAGAACTGAGCGATTGCCTCATTACCACTGACGTGCTCTTGATTCTCATTAGACTCGTCTCCGTCCCCCGGCAGGTAGAAGTCGTCGAAGGGCGTTCGTGAACTGGAGCCTCGGCTGATCACCTGTGAGAGATTTTGCGAATCGAAACGTTCGGCGATAAGCTGGGCGCGCGACAGACTCGTGGTGTTGTAGTCGAGTGCGCTGACGGTGGGGACGAAAGCGTGGAGTTCAGCAAATACATCCACGCCCACACCACTACCCCCGAGCGTGAGTAATGCCGCGACAGCAAACTTCCAGTTATTCTCAGCTGACTCTATCGAGCTTGCGGAACCGCGCCACCCCCCGGGTGCGCTATCGAAAGGGTTCACCTCAGTGACGTTTCTACGCTCGTTACCAAGCCCGATGCTACAGCCAATAGGCCAAGGAAGGCATAATTTATCCTGACGCTCGTAGATGAGTCGGTCCTGTGTCGTGCGCTCAGGGGCCGCCCAAGCCTTGTACACACTTTTAACGCTGGCAGCGAAAAACCCAGCCGCTGTGACCTGCTGCAAGAGAAGTCCACTGGGCTGTAGCCTATAAGGGCCGTCTGTTTTCTTGAGTTGCAGAAGCCCGGAGCCGCTCCCGTTGGCGACGGCCACGAGCCGGATGTCGTCCGAAGGATAGTCTCCCATTGCCGCGAAGTCGTCGTAGAGTGCTCCACGGAACGGATCGTTCTTTCCATGTTGCGTGTTGTAGACAAGCATCTGACGGGCCGAGGGCGAGGTGATCACTTTCCAAAAGTCGCCCGCCATACCTGAGTAGAATTTTACATCGCGGATGAGCCACTGGAATCCAATGGGGATGTTGGCCCCCTGCTGCGGGCTGTCGTAGGAGACGAACAGCTTCGTGTTGTGGTCCAACCCCTGATCCTCCATGTAGAGGAGGGCGTAGCGACCGACGAGACCACCCATGCTGGAGCCGATCACGGCGGCGATCTCGTTGCCCGGCGGGAGCTGGCCGTTGACCCACGCGATGACGTCGGCGGCGGCGTAGGCGTTGCGCTGGACGAAGTCCTGCGAGCGCCGCCAGTCCACGATCACGAGGTCGTAGCCCTGATCCTTGAGTATGTCAGCAAGGGTCGGAGCGGGCTGATCTTGCGGGTTTAGAAACTTATCATAAATGTCCTGCACACCCCGATTTTCCTCCAGGTCGAAGCCGTCGAGAAAGAGGACCGGCTTGGTGAGCTGCGTGTGGCCCTGCCCGTAGTAGATGCCGTACTGGTACTGGGCAGCCTGGGACCCATTGTATTCATCGTTGACGCCAGCTCCATCGCCGGCTCCGCTCGCGTAGTAGGTCCGGCTCGCCGTGAGCCACGGGGAGAGCACGTCCGGCGACTCGCCGCCCCGCCCCAGATCAGTCTCGGCGTAGACGGTGAATCGGCTGTAGTAGGTACTCCCATCTACCTGCGCCCGCAGCGTCGCGGTCTTCTCACCGGGGGAGCCGTAGGAGACGGTGACGGGGGCACCAACGCTCACGGCGCGGTAGCCCTGGCCGTGGCCGAAGTCTACCTCCACCTGCGAGAGCGTCCGCCCCGGCTCCACCACTACGAGGTCGCCGTCGAGGACGAACGTGGCCGTGGGGCCGACGCGTGTCTGCCCACTGAGGTCGTAGGTTAGGGCGGCGGACGCGAAGAGCGTGCGCGTCAGGTAGGGCGACACCGGGTTTACGTACTGTCCCCGTGCTCCGGAGAGGACAGGCCGGACGTAGTGCTTCGTCTGGACCGTCATCCGGTCGTCCTCGAACGCTGGTCGAGTCGATGTAGTCGTAGCGGTGCCAGACGAGCGCGAGCGGTATCCGTCCGGCTTCGAAGTGATCCTCTGCCGTCGCCTCGACGGACTCCGGGGTTGGGAGGGTGGAGGGATCAAGTGCAGCGTGATGAAGCTGCACGTAGGTCATCTCCCAAGCCGGTCCGTTCATCGCTGGTGCTCCGGTGCTGCCATCATAGGGTGAGTAGTCGATGAGGTAGGCATTTCGGTTGGCGAGAATGCCGGTCGTAGTCTCTGTGAGGTCGAGCCATGAGAAGGCCTCTTCGTGGACCTCCCGCACGGTCTCCGGCGGAATGCCCTGTGCCGAGGCAGAGGCGGAGAAGAGCGCGGCGAGCAGAAGCAGGGCGTAGGCCAAGTGAGGCATTAAAGGGGTTCCGGTGTGAAGAGGCTTGTAGGGACGGTGCGGGTAAATGATGCGATGGTTAGGGCCGCTCGATGGTGGCGTTGAACCCGCCCTCGACCGTGATCTCAAGGACGCTGAGGGGGCCGCCGTCGTCCTCCATGCGGAAGCGGAAGGTCCCCTCAATGCGCGTGCTGTCGGCGTAAGTGATCCTCACCGTCCCTTCCTCGTGGACGTAAGTGCCTCCTCCAGCGGGACGATAAGTAGCACTCGGTATTATTCGATCACCCGCCTCTGTTGTCAACAACTCATCACTACCCATTCCCAACCTAGCTCCTCCAGAGGCCTCCATGATGACTTGTGCACCTGAGAATTGCAAGTCCGTGTTGGGATAGAAGGTCGCGGTTCCAGTGAGCACCTCCCCGTCGGCCTTCATACGGAAGGTGCCGGGGGCGAGGTCGTCGAAGTCCTCGCCGAAGAGGCCGCACCCACTGAGGAGCGCGGCGAGCAGAAGCAGGGCGCAGGCAAGGCGAGGCATTATGCAGGGTTTGTGGGGTGGGAGAGGCTTGTAACGGTGATGAGTAACGGTGATGAGGGTGACCGATACGGCGGGTTACGGCTCGGCGACGGTGGCGTTGAAGCCGCCTTCGACGGTGAGCGAGCGCGCGGCGAGGGGGCCGCTGCGGTCAGTCATCAGGAAGCGGAGCGAGTCGGCAGGAGAGGGCCTCGGGGTCAGGGCAGCGGAGCCCACGAGCAGCGGCTCGGGCACGTACAGCGTCCGCCCTGTGACCAGACCAACAAGAGCGCCAATCTCACCCCCAAAGCAGTCGTCGCTCCAATCCACGTCAACGGGCGTGACGAGAAATAGCTGTCATCTATGAGCGAGAGAATGCCCAGTCCCGCGCCGATGACCACGCCGATAACGAATCCTTCGAGCGCGCCGCGGCTGCGCGCCGGCACCTGCACCGCGCGCACCTCCGCCAGCGCCACCGAGCGCGCCTCGCCCGTCTCCGGCTCGATCCACGAGGCCCCGTCGGGGGCGAGCCGCAGTGACTCCGCCTCGGCGCGCTCGCCGCTCGTCAGCACGACGACGGTTGAGCGTCCCCCGACCTGGGCGTTGACCTCGGCCCGGCCCTCCGGCGCGGCGGGATCGAAGGGGCGACTGTGCGCACAGCCGCCGAGCAACACGGCGAGCGTGACGAGGGGCATAACGTATTTCATAGCGTTATGATGGGGAGTTCGAGAACAGTGACAAAGAGCAAGCCGGACGCCCAACATAGCCTCATACATATATATAGAGGCCAGGTCATTCAGGCCCCGAACCTATCACCGGCTTCTCCTCTACCCAAGCCTCTACCGGCAACTTCACCCTTTCTTTGGCAGGGAATCTGGGGGTTGCAGGCGAAACCTAGGAGCCGTAACTCACCCATTTAAGCAGGCATCCGCTCCGCCTTCCCGACCTTGACCGGCAGCCCGTGGGTGTCCCAGCCGGCCTTGCGCGCGACGCGGTACCCCTTCATCGTCCGGTAGCGGCAGACCAGGTCCTTGATGGTGCGCGCCATCACGTGGTGGATGCCTGGCTTCCCGTTGGCCGTCGTCGGCGGGCCTTCGTAGAAGACGAACGGCGCGGCCCCCTCGCGCAGCACCAGGCTCTGCTCGAAGACTCCGTGCTCGTCCCACCACCGGAGGGTCTCCGCCTCGGCGGGGGCGTGGTCGAAGCCTCGGGCGTCGGGGTAGGTCGGCATCGGCGGGGTCGGAGGCGAGCGGGGCGGAATCGGGGCGTCGAAGATACGACGCGCCCCCGGCCTGCCGAGGTGGGACGAGAGCTACAGAACCCTTTAGCCCGCGCCGGTTCGGCCGATAGGTGGGGCACGCACCCAGGACGTTTCCCCCGATACCGGTCCCTCTATGTCTCGGTTCTCTCGCGCCCTCCTGCTCGTCATAACGGCCGTGCTACCGGCGGCTCCGGCTGCGCGCGCGCAGCTCATTGACGACGTGCTGGTAGGCTATTCGCGCATGGTCATCCCCGTTGCCACGCTGGACGGAGTCTCGCGCGACATGGACTTCTTCCGCCACAACCTCGAGCTGGCCGTCGGGCGCGGCCCGGCGTCGCTCGGGGTCCTCTACCAGATCACCGACAAGGCGAAGCGCACGGAGGCCGGGACCCCGGAGCGGGGCCTGATGCTGACGGCCGGCTACGACCACGTGCTCTCGGAGCGCCTGCGCCTCGAAGCCTTCGGGCGGCTCGGCCTCACCCCCGGCCTCGACTTCGGGCAGCCGCTCTACGCCACCGACACCGACCTGCGCCTCAACCTCGTCGCCTCCGACCCCGACGGGCTGCTAGGCCTGGCCGGGCGGCGGCTCTATCCCTCGGGCTACGTGGGCGGCATCGTGAACCGGCACGGCCGAGTGCAGGGCCTCGCGGGGGCCGGGCTGTGGTGGGACCGCGTCGGGACCTACCTGACCGGCTTCTACGCCTTCAACGGGGTCGAGGACGTGGCCGCCGACGCGGCCGGCCGGGCCTTTGCCAACCTCCGCAATGGCGGCGTGAGCCTGAGCCTGACCTACGCCGTGGGTCCCCTGGCGTTCGGGGCCAGGCAGAACTTCGTCCTGCGCAACGGCGGCAACGACTTCACCCTCTCGGTCCGCTTCCGCCACGTCCTCGGGGAGGACCTGTGGTAAAGCGGACGCCGGTAGCTCGGCCTCCCTACAGGCCGAGTTGGCGCAGGAAGATCGGCAGCGCGTCGGGGTAGACCAGAACCGTCAGGACGAGGCCGCCGAGCGCGCCGCCGAGGTGCGCCTCGTGGGCGATCCGGCCGCCGCCCTGCTGCGAGGCGTAGACCGAGGCGGCGACGTAGAGCACCGCGAAGAGGATGGCCGGCATCGGGATGGCGAAGAAAATGTAGATCAGCTCCAGCGGCGCGAAGAGGCAGAACGAGAAGAGCACCCCCGAGATCGCCCCCGAGGCCCCGGCCGCCGAGTAGCCGGGGTCGTCCTTGTGCCTGGCGAGCGTCAGCGCGTTGGCCGCGATCTCGGAGCCGACGTAGACCGCCAGGAACCGCGCCGGCCCGAGCAGCCCCTCGATCAGCGGCCCGAAGAAGTAGAGCGTGATCATGTTGAAGGCCAGGTGGGCGAGGCCGACGTGGACGAACCCCGCCGTGAGCATCCGCCCGTACTCCCGCTCCCGCACGAACCGGTACGGCTTGAAGGCCCAGCGGTCGAGGAGCGATGGGTCCACGAAGAACGTGTAGACTGCCACCAGGACGTTGAGGACGAGGAGGACGAGCGTGACGGGCGTTTCGATGAACATGGAGAGGACCGGGAGCCGAGGGGCGAGAGGTGAGAGGTGAGAGGCAGCGTAACTTACCACTCCGCTGCCCCGCCTCTTCCCGCCCGCTCATGCACCGCCCGTCCCTCGCCGCCGCGTCGGTCTTCGCCGCTCTCGCTGCCTGTGCCCTGCTCGCTGCCTGCGCGCGCGACCAGGCCCCTCCGCCCGACCCGGCGGCTATGCTCGTCGGCACGTGGGAGGTCACCGGCGAGGCCGGCACGTTCAACCGCAACGGGCAGCGCTACAGCTTCGGCGGCGACGGCGTGCTCCAGATCAGCCGCCCGCGCGCCCTCGGCCCGACCTCGACGATCAACGCGGCCTACGACTTCCTCGACGACTCGACGCTCCAGATCCGCACCGAGTTCGACGCCGAGAACCTGCTGCCCACGATGCGCGGGGACTCGCTCCTGCTCCGCCCGCTCGGCACCGGCGACCCGCTGCTGCTCGTCCGCATCTCGGACGCGACGCCGGCCACCACGCCGGCCCCGCTCACCCGGCCGGTTGATTCGGTCTACTCGCCGCCGCCGGACGCCCCGCTCGACGAGCTTCCGCCCGCCCAGGTGCCCGCTCGCTGACCGCTCCGGCCAGCACGCTATCCATAGGGCGTAAAGCGTGATGCGGAATCGCGAAGCAGACCGAAGGAATCGTCTGGTCGAGCCCGATGCTCGACGGGGATCCGCCGTCGTTTAGCCACGGGCGAGCGGTGCGGACACCCGAGGAGGCGCGGGAGGTCGTCGCCGAGATGCAGGCGCTCGGCTTCGACTACCTGAAAATCTACAGTGGGCTCGACCGCGCGACCTTCCTCGCGCTCGCCGATGAGGCGCGGCGGCGCGGCGTCCCCATCGCCGGCCACGTACCCGATGCCGTGCCGCCGATTGAGGCTGCCGAGGCCGGGATGCGCAGTTTCGAGCACCTCTGGAACGTCCTCGACGCGTGCATCCCGGGCGCGTGGACGCTCCGCGACTCGCTCCGCACGCTGCACCGGGCGGGCGGGCCGGAGACGGCCATCGAGGCCATCCGCGAGGCCCAGTACCGGCTGTGGATCGGTGGCTTCGACGCCGCGTGCGCCGACACGCTCGCCGCCCGCCTCGCCCGCGCGGGGACGTGGCAGGTGCCCACGCGCGTGGTCAACCGGAGCTACGCCTTCATGGACTCGACGTGGACCGCCGACCCGCGCCGCCGCTGGGTACCACCCGCCATCCAGGCCGAGTGGGCGACGCTCCGCGCGCAGATCCTCGCACGGTCCAGCCCGCTCAGTATCCGGGCGTCGCACGCGGGCTATCGGCAGGAGGCCGACCTGCTCCGGCGGATGGTCGCGGCGGGCGTGGGCATCCTCGCCGGGACGGACGCCGGCGACGAGCCCTTCGTTTACCCTGGCACGAGCCTCCACGACGAACTCGCGCTGCTGGTCGAGGTCGGGCTGACGCCGCTCCAGGCGCTTCAGGCCACGACGATCAATCCGGCCGACGAGCGCGACCGCGCCCGGCAGAGCGAGGCCTTCCTGCTGGGTCTCTTCGAGCGGTCCGACCCCTACCAGGCCAGCGGTGCCGCGCCGACCGTCCGCGAGGTGCTCGACCGCGGAACCGCCGCCCTCCAGTCGGGGGAGGCGATGGCACCCGAGACACGCGCCCGCCTCTACTCCGCCGTCGGACAGGCGTTCTACGGGATCGGCGAGAACGAGCGGGCCGTCGCGCTCATCGACTCGGCGTACGTCCTCCACCGGGCGCTCCACGGGGCCACCAGCCCGGAGGCGATGGCGGTGGCGAACCAGCTCGCCAACGTGCTCCGAACGGCCGGGCACTACGAGGCCGCGGCCGACCTCTACCGCACGATCCTCGACGTCCGCCGGGTCACCACCGGGGAGGCGTCGCCAGAGGTGGCGCGTTCCCTCAACGGGCTCGCCCTCGTGCTCGTGATGCGGGGCCGCTCGTCCGAGGCCGAGCGGCTCCTCCTCGACGCCCTCGCCATCGACCGGCGCGCGAGCCGGCCCACCTCGCGCAGACGCTGAACAACCTCGGCCACGCGCGCCGCGACCGCCGCGACCTCGCCGGCACCGAGGCCGCCCACCGCGAGTCGCTCGACCGGCGGCGCGCCCTGTGGGGTGCCGAGCACTTCGAGGTGAGCGTCGCGCTGAGCAACCTCGCGGGCGTCCTCACCGAGCGCGGCGCGGTCGGCGAGGCCGACACCCTCTACCGCCAGGGGCTCGCCCTCCGGCACCGCCTCACCGGAGGGGACCACCCCGACCTCGCGCTCGACCGCGCGGGCTACGCGCGGCTGCTCCACCTCCGCGGCGATCTGGCCGAGAGCGAGCGGCTCTACCGCCAGGCGCTCGCCGTGCAGGAGCGGGCGCTCCCCCGCAGCACCCGCAGACGGCCACGACGCGCGCCCGCCTAGGATCCCTCCTGCTCGACCTCGGCCGACCTGAGGAGGCCGTGCCCCTGCTCGAAGTCGCGCTGGCCGCCCGCCGACGCACGCTCGTTCCGGGCCACTGGCAGATCGCCGAGGTGGAGCGTGCCCTCGCCGCCGCCCGCGGAGGCGCAACGGACAAATCGGGAGGGGCGTGAGGGGATCGGCGCGCGGACGGCGATCTCTGGTCATCCCCCCGAGATGCCCCGCTCGCCCGACTCACGCTCCGTGCTCTCCGTCCACTTCACCGGCCTCCCGCTTCCCGACGCCGCGACGGCGGTCCTCAAGGCGACCACAGCCTGCCCGCCCGCTCGCGGCCGGGCTCTACGCCACCGCCTGTTCACCCGCGCCGACCTCGACCAGCTGCTCGCCGACGCCGAGGCCACTGCTCAAACCCGATGACCGCTATGCGCCTGTTTCTCCTCGCCGCCCTCTCCCTCCTATTTGCTGCATGCGCAACCATGCGCCCGAACGGCCCGCCCGCCGAGCCGCCCACGCTCATCCTTCACGGCGGCACCGTGTTCACCGCCGACCCGGCGCGGCCCCGCGCGCAGGCGCTGGCCGTCCGCGGCGACCGCATCCTGGCCGTCGGGACGGACGCCGAGATCCTCGCCCTCGCCGGCCCGACCACCGAGGTGATCGACCTCGACGGCCGCCTCGTCGTGCCCGGCCTCAACGACGCCCACGTCCACGTCGGGCCGTGGCCGGAGATGCGCGGCCTGGGGCTGAGCGGGCGGGCCGAGCCGTCGTGGGGGACGGTCCTCGACTCCGTCCGCGCCGCTGCCGCCGCGACGCCGGCCGGGACGTGGCTCCAGGGCAGCCTCGGCGGGGCCGCGCTGGACGACCCCGGTGCCACCCGCTTTGCCCTCGACGCCGCCGCGCCGGACCACCCGGTGATGCTCTCGGGCTGGACGGGCCACGGGATGATCCTGAATACGTCGGCGCTCCGCGCCGTGGGGCTGGCGCTCACCGAGCCCGACCGTCCCGGCGGCTGGTACGG
>JBBSMV010000038.1:0-14819 GCA_038232975.1 Rhodothermales bacterium | reverse complement strand
CGTGGGCGACTGCTACGATAATGCGGACGGACCGCTGGCGGTCCGGTGCGAGAGCTTCTTCGCCACGCTCGAATGCGAGCTCATCGAGCGCCGCCGGTTCGCTACGAAAGCCGAGGCACGGATGGCGCTCTTCCACTTCATCGAGGGGTGGTACAACGTCCGGCGGCGGCACGCGTCGCTGGGCTACGACTCCCCCGTCGCTCACGAGCAGAAGCACCACGAGAAGCACCACGACGCGCTCGCCGCCTTATACTCCTGAACTGTCTGCCAAAGCGGGTTCACTCCAAAGCGAGCTTCATCACAGGCTGTGGCATGGGGCTACTGGGCAAGAGTTACTCGCTGCGCGAAGTGGAGCGTCTCGCCCGAGGCGCGGACGAGGTACACCCCGGCTGGCAGCCCCGCCGCCTCGATCACGACGCGGTGCGCCCCGGCCGCTAGCGGCCCGTCGTGGGCGAGGGCCACGCGGCGGCCGAGCACGTCGAGCACCTCGACCCGCAGCGTCTGCGCCTCGGCCAGGTCGAGCGCGAGCGTGGTCTGCCGTGCGAACGGGTTCGGGTAGACTGCCAACAGCGCTGCCTCCAGCGGCACCCCCGTCGCAGCCGGTGCCACCTCCCACGGCGTTACACCGCTGAGCGACCACGCCTCCACGCCCGAAGCCCGCGCCTCCCCTGTCACCGTGACGACGAACACCTCCTCGTCCACCACCAGGGAGGGGAAGCGGCCGATCCGCAGGCGGTAGGTGTAGGTGCCCGGAGGTACCGTCGCCGGCACGTTCTGCGTGTAGCTCCCGCTGACAGTCGCCCCAGCTGGGAGCGTGCCCGAGCGGATGACGCCCTGGGCCACGGTGGCACCGCCGCGCTCGGCCGTGAAGAAGAGCTGGCCGGGCGCGGCCGAGGGCGTGTTGTTGGCGACGGCGTAGACGAAGGAGACGGCACCGCCGGGCGGAACCGTGAGCGGGCTGGTCGCCGCTGCGGTGAGGTCGAAGGCGGGGCCGCCGGTGTCCGCGCCCTCGCCGCCGAGGACGAACACGTCGTTGCTGCCGGCACTCGTGAGCGTCGTGCCGCCGAAGCTCGCCGTGCCGCGGAACAGCCCCGCCACGGCGAAGCGCCCGAGCGCGTCGCTGAGGGCGACGCCCGTCGCGGCGTCCTGGCTCGATCCGCCGAGCAGCTCAACGGTGAGGAGGTCGCCCTCCCTGTCGAAGACGGCGAAGTAGCCGTCGCGGCCCTGCGTCGAGATCGGCGTGTCGGCGAAGGTACCGGTGCCATCCGCGTAACCGACGGCGAGAGCGTTGCCGCTCGCGTCCACGGCGAGTGCAGCGGAGAAGTTGGTCCCACTGCCGCCGCCGCGCCGGCCCCAGACCTCGTCGCCGTCCGCATCCAGCTTCGCCACGAAGATGTCCGTGAAGCCTTGGCTCACGAGCACGTCGCCCCCGACGAGGATCGTGTTCGAGAACGAGCCGTGCACGTAGACCTCGCCGTCTGGCCCCAGCCCGATCCCGCCGCCGCGCGTGTACTCGGACCCGTTGGCCCCGATGCCCTGGAGCCACACGGGGGTGCCGGCGGCGTCGTACTGCACGACGAAGACGTCGGAGCTGCCGGCGCTCTGGATCGGCAGGCTGCCGAAGATCGCCACGCCCCGGAACGAGCCGGAGAGGTGCGCCCGGCCGTCGGCCGTGACGGCGACGCCGTAGGCGAGGTCGCCCTCAACGGAGCCGCCGCGCCGCGCCCAGACGACGGTGCCGCTGGGGTCGTACTTGGCGAGGAAGGCGTCGGTCGAGCCGGCGCTCGTCAGCGTGACTGCGCCGAAGGTGCCGGTGCCCTCGAAGCCGCCCGCGAGGTAGACGTTGCCGCTGGCATCAATGGCGAGGTCGCGGCCGGTGTCCTGCCCGGTGCCGCCGGCCTGCCGGACCCACTGGAGGTCGCCGGCGGCGTCGTACTTGACGAGGAAGACGTCGAAGTCGCTGAAGGTCGTCAGCGAGGCGTCGGGGTTGCCGCCGCCGTCGAAGGTGGCGATGCCGGTGAAGAAGCCGGTGGCGTAGACGCTCCCGTCCCCAGCGATGGCCGTGGCGGTGCCGAAGTCGTTGAACACGGAGGTCCCGCCGCGCCGCCCCCATACGGCCTCGCCATCGGGGGCGTACTTGACGAGGAAGAAATCGCTGTCGCCCGCGCTCGTGATCGTCACATCGCCGAACGTCGCCGTGCCCTCGAAGGTGCCGGCGACGGTGCGGCTGCCGTCGGCGGCGAGGGCGATGCCTTCGCCGGTGTCGCTGCTCGGCCCGCCGCCGCGCAGGGCGTCGTCGAAGGTGAAGGGTTGGGCCGCGACGGGCGCGGCAAGCAGCAGGAACAGAACCGGGAGGCAGGCGAGACGGAGCATCGGGTCGGGGCAGGAAGCGAAAAGGGATCGCAAACTAACCCAATGGAACGCGGAGTGCAAAGGGTGGCGGAGCAAGGATGCGCGCGCCCCACGTTGGAGTGGCTGCCTCCTCCCGTGTAGCCGTCGGCAGGCGCGGCTAGACCACCCTCGTCCCGAAAAGCTCGTCCCGAAACCAGCAGCGGACCGTTTTCCAGAGCTGGCGCGCTCGCGGTCCTGCGCACTCACCGCGCGCGCGTCACGCGCCGTGTGAACCGGAACGTCTCGCCCGAGGCGCGGACGAGGTACACCCCGGCGGGCAGCCCCGCCGCCTCGATCACGACCCGGTGCGCCCCGACCGCCAGCGGCCCGTCGTGGACCGTCGCCACGCGCCGCCCGAGCACATCGAACACCTCGACCGTCACGTCCTGCGCCTCAGCCACGTCGAGCGCCAGCGTGGTCCGCTGGCTGAAGGGGTTAGGGTGGGGAGTGCCCAACAGATTCGCCGCTGGCGTGCCCGCGCCGGGTTCGACGGCATCGGTGAGGTTGAACCGACCGCCTACCACATAGGCATCGCTGCCCCCGACGCTGGTGAGGCTCAGGTCGCCGAACGCAGCGGTGCCCTCGAACTGGCCCGTCAGCGCGAAGCGGGAGGTGGACAGGTCGGAAGCTATGCCCGTGCCCGCGTCCACTCCCGTGCCGCCGAGGGTTTCGATGGCGAACAGGTTGCCCGTGACGTCGAAGGCGGCGAAGTAGCCGTCGCGGCCCTGGGTGGTGATCGGGGTGCCGGCGAAGGTGCCGGTGCCTTCGACGTACCCTGTGAGCAGGAGGCCGTTCCCGAACACACTCAGGGCTGCCGGAGCGTTTTCCCCGTCGCCGCCGCCGCGCCGGCCCCAGATTTCGTTGCCGTCGCGGTCGAGCTTCGCCACGAAGATGTCCGTAGAGCCGGTGCTGGTCAGCACGTCCCCGCCAAGGGTAATCGTATTAGAAAATGCCCCTTGCACAAAGACGTTGCCGCCCAGGCCTAGCCCGATCCCGCCGCCGCGCGTGAAGTCCTCGCCGTCGGCTCCGATGCGAGTGGCCCATACTGGGTTACCGGCGTTGTCGTACTGGACGACGAACACGTCGGAGAGGCCGGCACTCTGGAGGCGCAGCGAGCCGAACCCCGCGAGGCGCTGGAACGAGCCGGAGAGGTGCGCCCGGCCGTCGGCCGTGACGGCGACGCCGTAGGCGAAGTCGTCCTCGGCGGAGCCGCCGCGCCGCGCCCAGACGACGGTGCCGCTGGGGTCGTACTTGGCGAGGAAGGCGTCTGAAGCGCCGACGCTCGTCAGCGTGAAGGCACCGAAGGTGCTCGTCCCCTCGAAGCTGCCGGCGAGGTAGACGCTGCCGCTGGCGTCGACGGCGAGGCCTCGGCCGTTGTCCCGCCCGGTGCCGCCGGCCTGGCGGACCCACTGGATGTTGCCGTCGGGGTCGTACTTGACGAGGAAGGCGTCTGAAGCACCGAAGGTGAGGAGCAAAATGTCCGGGTTGTCGCCGCCGTCGAAGGTAGCGTTGCTGGTGAAGAGGCCGGCCGCATAGACGCTGCCGTCCGGGGCAACGGCTACCGCAGTGCCGTAGTCGCTGAATCCGTTGGTCCCGCCGCGCCGCGCCCACACGGCCTCACCGCTGGCGTCGTACTTGACGAGGAAGAAGTCTTTGGCACCCGCGCTCGTGATCGCCACGTCGCCGAACGTGGCCCTGCTCTTAAAGACGCCCACGACGTAGCGGTCGCCGTCGGCGCTCAGAGCGATGCCGCGGCCGGAATCGTCGTCTGAACCCCCGCCGCCCATCGTCTCGTCGAAGCCGAACGATTGGGCGGCGATGGGCATGGCGAAGAGGAAGAGGGCGATCGGAAGGACGTGAGGCATCGAGACAGGTGGGCGTCAGGGAGAAAAAAGTACCTCGTCGAAGCACGGAAGTACGGCGCGGGCCGCGCGCAGGGCGCTGCTCGCGTGGATACCTTGCGCTCTCCTAGCCTTCGACCAATTTCATGCCGACCGAACCCCGCCCGGCCGAGGGCCGCCGCTGGACCACGCTCGCCTCGGAGACGATTGTGGACCGCTGGTGGCTCAGGCTCCGCGCCGACCGCGTCCGCCTCCCGACGGGAGCCGAGATCGAGGAGTTCCACGTGGCCGAGGTGCCGGACTGGGCGCTCGCCGTGGCGGTGACCGGCGACGGGCAGGCGGTCCTCGTCGAGCAGTACCGCTACCCCATCGACCGGACGGCGCTCGAGTTCGCCGCCGGGGTCGTCGGCGAGGGCGAGACGCCGCTGGAGGCCGCCCGCCGCGAGCTACTCGAAGAGACCGGCTACGCCGCCGACGACTGGACCGCGCTCGGCCCATGCGCCGTCGAGCCGGCCCGCCACACGAACTACGGGCACCTGTTCGTCGCGCGCGGTGCGCGCCGCGTCCGGCCACCCATGCTGGACGAGACCGAGGACTTGCAGGTCCGCCTCGTGGCTGCCGCCGACCTCCCGGCCCTCGTCGAGCGCGGCGAGATCATCCACGGCACGCACGTCGCCGCCGTCTTCTGGGCGGTGCAGCGCGGGCTGCTGTGAGTCGGGAGTCGGGAGTCGGGAGTCGGGAGTCGGGAGTCGGGAGTCGGGAGTCGGGAGTCGGGAATAAGCTGGGAAAGGTACCGAGGCCGCCGCGCTCGGTGCCTGTAGGGGTGCGATTCATCGCGCCCGAGGTCTACCGCCCGACCCCAACCGTGTCCGTAGGAGCGACCCCTCGTGGTCACCCTGGTCGGGAATGGCGACACGCCGGGCAGACCCGCTGTCTGCCCCTACGCGACAATCGCTCACCGCTCACGGCAGAAACGATTGGCTCAGCGCAGCGTACACGCGACCTCTTCTCTCCAACTCCAGCTCGTCATGCAGAAAGAACGGACCACCCTCCTCGTCTCCGTCAACACAGAGGACGACGAGGAAGCCCAGATCAAGAAGATCAACGCCCAGGTCGGCGAGGGCTGGCGCGTCATCCAGAAAATCCCGGTCTCCGGCGGCGGGGCCGGCCCCGGCGGCAACTCCGAGCACTTCATGCGGATGCAGGTCACCCTCGAGCGCGAGATTGACGACGAGAACGTGATCGTCCAGCCGAACCCCGACACCGACTGACGATTTGGGAGGGTGGATTGCCGATTTTAGATTGGACACAAGCACAGACGGCTCAGCTAGCCCCCTATCCAAAATCCCCAATCGGAAATCTAAAATCGCCTCATGCTGTTCCCCATCGGCGACGACGACCGCCACCTCGACGGGCCGGCCTTTGTGACGCTGGCGATCCTGCTGGCGAACGTCGGCGTGTTCGTGCTCCAGCTGCTGGACCCGGAGCTGATCTACGGCTGGAGCACGGTCCCGTTCGAGATCATGAGCGGCCGCGACCTCGTCAACGACGCCGCGGCGACGCTCAACCCGAGCGACCTGAGCCGGCTGCCGCAGCGGCCCGGCCCGGTGCCGATCTACCTGACGCTCTTCTCGAGCATGTTTATGCACGGCGGCTTCGGGCACCTCTTCGGGAACCTGCTCTACCTCTGGATCTTCGGCGACAACGTCGAGCACCGCTTCGGGCACGGCGCGTTCCTGGCGTTCTACCTCGTCAGCGGCCTCGCCGCCAGCGCCGCCCAGATCGCGCTCGACCCCGACTCGGTCATCCCGAGCCTCGGCGCGAGCGGGGCGATCTCGGGCGTGCTCGGGGCCTACCTCGTGCTCTTTCCGCGCAACCGGGTCCACGCCATCTTTTTCTTCCGCGTCGTGGCCGTCCCGGCGATTCTAGCGATCGGGCTGTGGATCGCGTTCCAGTTCGTCAACGGCTTCGGGGCGATTGCAGCGTCGGAGCAGACCGGGGGCGTGGCCTACGGCGCGCACATCGGCGGGTTCGTCGCCGGGGTCGTGCTCGCACTTATCCTCCGGCAGGTGCTCCCCGAGGATCGCCCCAACGCCCTGCAACCGGCGATGCACCGCGATCCGCGCTCGCACCGGCTCTGGTAGCCCCCGGAGCCGCCGCGCCATCGAGACGTAAGAGACCAGCGCTTTCCGCACGTCCTCATTCCTTCACCTCACCCTTTCCCGACCATGCCTGATACCCCGCTCCGCTCCACCCAAGAAGACGTCGAAGAGACCATCAACCCGGAGGACGAGGTGGACGAAGCCTCGTTCGAGAGTATGCCCGCGAGCGATCCGCCGTCCTTCACGGCCACCTACACCGAGGAGGTGGACGTAGCCGAGGACGATGCGGAGCAGGAAGACGATGAGGAGGAGTAGGCACGCCTCTGCTCATAGTATCGTTTTGTGACCTCCCCACCGGAACAGCCAGGGCGCGGCGGGGTGGGACACGCACGCATCAACCGACTACCCCCATGCCAAGCGTAGAGAAAAAAATCCAGAAGTCTGAGGCCGAGTGGCGCGAGCAGCTCACCCCCGAGCAGTACCGCATCCTCCGCCAGAAGGGCACCGAGCCGGCGTTCACTGGAGCCTACACCGACGAGAAGGCCGACGGCGTCTACCGCTGCACCGCCTGCGAGACGCCGCTCTTCTCGTCCGACGCCAAGTTCGACTCCGACTCCGGCTGGCCGAGCTTCTACGAGGCCGTGGACCAGGGCAACGTGGAGCTGCACCGCGACTTCTCGCATGGGATGATCCGCACCGAGGTGACGTGCGCCACCTGCGGCTCGCACCTCGGCCACGTCTTCAACGACGGCCCGACGCCGACCGGCAAGCGCTACTGCATCAACTCCGCCTCGCTCGCCCTCGACAAGGGGGCGACCCCGACGAACGCGGCGAGCGAGGCGTAGAGCTGCGGCGCGGGAGAACTCCGGGAGCGGCCGGGCAGTATCATCCGGGAGGTAAGAGGTTACGCCCTTCTCCCACCCGTCCGCCGAGGCCCGCCATGTCTGCCAGTCACCGCTCCACCGAGTGGATCGACGCGCACCGCGACGTCGCGTTCGATCTGATCCGCATCTATCTCGGAGCCGCGCTCTTCGTCCGGGGCTGGCTCTTCATCGCCGACTCGTCGGCGCTCCTGGCTCTGCTGAACGAGTCCGTAGATGCCTCCTTTCTGTCGGCGGCAGGGGTGCACTACGTCGCGCTGGCCCACCTCGGCGGCGGCTTTCTCCTCATGCTGGGCCTGCTGACGCGAGCAGCGGCGCTCGTTCAGATCCCCATCCTCATCGGGGCCGTGTTCGTCGTCCACCTCGGTGAAGGGCTGCTCGCCACGGGCCAGTCGCTGGAGCTGGCGGCGCTCGTGCTGTTCCTGCTGGTGCTGATCTGCCTTCACGGCTCGGGTCGCCTCTCGCTGGACTATTACCTCTTCGAGCGCGAGCAGGCCCACGCCGTCCGCGAGGCCCAAGCCGGTTTGCTCGGAACGGTGCGGCCGCCCGAGCCGGCTCCGGCTGCCGTGCGCGTGGCCCCCGCCGCCGGCCCTCCGGCACAAACGGTCCCGGCGGGCTGTACCTGTGGCTTCACGCGCGACCGGGAACACCCCCACGTCCGCGCCGAGCGGCGCTACGGAATGCGGGCGCTCCGCTTCCTCTCCGGGACCACCAGCACGCCGCGCGAGATCGCCTTCCGCTGCCAGGACTGCGGGAACGTCGTCGAGACCAGCCACGAGGCTGAGGACATCGCCTACTACACGTACCGCTGACGGCTCTCGGAGGGAGGAGGGCACGACACGAAAGCGGCCCCGCCGGGATGAACCGGCGGGGCCGCTGAGCGAAACCAGCCTGCGAGTCTCGGCTTACCGGACGAGCGAGACGCGCTGCGTCAGGTCCGTCGTGTCCGTCACCAGGCGGTAGAAGTACGTCCCGCTCGGGAGGTCCGCGGCGTCGAGCCGGACCGAGCTGTACCCGGCCGGGTGCAGCCCGTCGGCGAGCGTCGCCACGCGGCGGCCGAGCACGTCGTAGACCGTCAGCTGGACCTCCTGCGCCTCGGGCAGCGTGAAGCCCAGCGTCGTCGCCGAGGCGAACGGGTTCGGGTAGGCCGAGTGGAGCATGAACGTCCCGGCGGGCGTCGTCTCCTCCACAGCGTCTACCATGCACCCCTCCGGCCCCTGGGCGTCGCAGGCGTTGGCGATGATGTCGGCCAGGCTCTGCCCGCCGACGAACGCGAAGGTGGCCGTCACGCTGCCGTTGGCCTCGATGCTGTAGGGGCCGAGGCCGATCACGGTGCGGCGGTCTTCCGGGGCCGTCGCATCGGGTGCGATCGTCGTGAGGGCTTCGTAGAGCGTCGCGTCGCCGGGAAGCGCGTCGAAGAAAACACCCGAGACGGACACATCGTCGTCGCTCCCGAGGGCAGCCACGCCGAAGTAGTTCGACGAGGAGTTGCTGCCGTCGTAGACGTAGAGCAGCCGGCTCAGGTCATCGTAGCCGCCGAGGTCCTGCAACGCGTCGGGGCTGATGTCCCAGTCGGCGAAGACGCCGACGTAGAGGTCCGCGAGGTCCTCGCCCGAGATGTTCGTCACCGTGAACTCGACCGGGACGTAATCATCGTTGGCGTCCGAGAAGGAGAACTGCGTGGTGATGAGGCCGATGGGGTCGGCGGCGGTGCTGTCGGTGTAGGACGCGCGGAACGCCTGGTCGAAGTCCTCTGGCACCCCGGCCCTGTAGATGGGCACGAGCGTGTCCCAGTCGTTGCTGGTACCGAAGTCGTAGACGTCGCCGGAGACTTGCGTCGGGGAAGCGCCCACGAGGAAGGAACCCTCGAAGAGGCCGTTTTGGCCGTTGAAGACGAAGCCCGTGGCGTCGGTGCTGCCGAAGAAGGTCCCGAGCTTGCCGAAGTCGAAGACCTCGAACTCGACGGTGTTCGTGTTGTGGACGGCCTCCTCGACCGAGTCGGCGTAGTAGTTCTGCGCGAAGACGGCGTTCTGGATGATGTCGAAGAGGTCCTCGCCGCCGACGAAGGCGTAGCGGACGACGACGGAGTCCCCGGCGGAGATGTCGTAGGGACCGACGCCGAGCGTCGTGCGGCGGTCACCGCCTGCCGTGGGGTCGGGGCTGGTGGTAGTCAGGTACCCGTAGATCTGGTCGTCGGTGTCGGGTCCCCCTTCACCGTCGAAGGCGACGCCCGAGACCGGCGTCTCGTTGCCGAGGGCGACCACGCCGAAGAAGTTGTCCGTAGCCCCGGTGGGGTCGTAGACGTAGAGCAGCTTGGACGCCTCGTCGAAGCCGGCGAGGTTCGTCTCGAACGCGGCGCCGCCGACGTCCCAGTCGGCGAAGACGCCGGGGTAGATGCCCGTGAGGTCACTGCCCGAGGTGTTCTCGATGACGTACTCGAGGATGACGAAGGTGTCGTTGGGGTTCTCCGAGCTGGAGTACGAGCGCTGGGTGACCTCCAGCCCGATGGGGTTGGGGGCCGCGCCGTCGTCGAAGACGGCCCGGAAACCCTGGTCGAACTCGTCGAGCGGTGCGTCGAAGGGCATCGCGAGCGTCTCGAGGCCGGACTCGGTCTCCCACTCGCTCGTGGCGTCGGCCCCGCCGTAGAGGTTGCCCGAGACCTGGCTCTCGGAGGCGCCGACGACGAAGGCGGCGTGGAAGAGGCCGAGGTCGCCCTCGAAGACGAAGCCGGTCTCGGCGAAGCCCGGCGGCGTGGTGCCGAGGAAGCCGTTGGCGAAGACCTCGAACTGGACCGTGCCGGTGTCGTGGATGGCCTGGTCTACCGGCCCGCCGCCGCCCGACCCGCCGAAGAGCACCTCGTTGATGGCGACGCTGGCGTTCAGCGGAGTCGAGACCTCGACCGAGCCGATGGGCGTGTCGGAGGTGATGCCGAGGAAGGCCAGCTCGTCGCCGGCCATCTCGGTCACCGTCGTGTCGCCGATGAGGGTGCCGTCGGCATCGTAGACCTCGACGGCGATGACTCCGTTGGGGTAGCGCGTGGTGAAGAGGCTGAGGCCGATGGCCGTCGGGTCGCCCGTGGCGCTGACGGCCAGCGTGTCATTGCGCGAGGTGCCGGAGACGGCCGGGGTATCGTTCGGGATGAACCCGAAGTAGTTGTCCCGCAGGACGGTGATGACGTTGTCGTTGTCGGCGTTGGGACCGACGGCGGTGATGGTCAGCCCGTCGGCGATGTCGCCGGGGTCGAAGCAGCCGCCGGAGTCGCCGGAGGAGGAGTCGAGGGGGCTGTCGGTTTCGCAGAACGGGGTGTTCTCGTCGACGTTGGCCTCGGCGAAGTCCTCGGTCGTGAGGTTGCCGGCGGCGTCTTCGAAGGCGCTCTGGTCCGAGAAGAACGTGACGCCCTGGGCCACGGCCGCGGGCGCGAGGGCAGGCAGGGTCATCAAGAGCAAGGCGACCCAGAGGTGCCTCGTGGTAGCAGAGATGTTCATGGTGTCTGGCGGTTAGTGAGGAAAGGCAAGCGCCCCCTTGCTGCTTCGGGGCGAGCCATACGATACGAAGAAAATCATAACTCTTCAATAACGCGACGCAGATTGCGGCGGCCGGCCTGGATTTCTACCCTACTCCGCGCCCCGGAGCACCCAAAGCTGGGGACGGGGAGGGTGAGGGAAGGAACCCGTTGCTGCCCTTGCCCTCGCGCCCTCTCCGCCTCCCAAACCCGAGGGCAAAGCGCGCTAGGCGGCGCGGGCGCGGCGCTTGAGGGCGGTCGCGGCTGAGGTGTAGCCCCCGCCGGCCCCGTCGACGAAGTGGACCTGCTGCCCCATCCGCTCGTGGACGAGGCACGTCATCACGGCGCGGTCCGAGACGTGGACCCCGTAGACGAGGACCCCGGCGCGGTAGCGTTTTTCCAGGAAGGCTTCGAGGCGGCGGCGCTGCGACGGCGTCCCGGCGAGCACCATGCGCAGCGTGTCGTCGAACTTGCGGTAGTCCGTGGCCTCGCGCAGCAGCGTCGGGTACTGCCCCCAGTCCGTCTCGCCCGTCCTCATCTTGAAGCGGACGAGGACCATGCCGAGCACGTTGAGCGCCCACAGCCGGGCGCGCTGCCGGAGGCGCGCCGGCCGCGCCGTGCGGAGCCGGACCTCGGGCGAGAACCGCCGCGGGTCCCAGCTCAGCCGGAGCCGAGCGGGCGAGATCGGGTGCGGCGTGGTGCCGGAGCCGTAGGTCTGCTCGATGACCGCTACGACCTCGCGGTAGACGGCGTGGTGGGCCTCGGGGCCTGTGGCCGAGACGAGGATCGTGACGGTCTCGCCGCGGTCGCTGCGGATGTCGCGCCAGCGGCACTCCAGCCCCTCGTAGGGATCGCCCTCGGGCTCCTCGGCCTCGGGCGGGGTCTCGTAGCGCGGCCGGGTCTCGGGGGCCTTGATGAGGTGGTCGGCGTGGGCGAGGCCGCCGCCGCTGAACATGGCCTGCGTGTAGTTCGCTGAGACGGCGAGCCGCGCCACGTCCACCTCGAAGCCGCCGGCCCGCACGTCGGCCACCGGCACGACCCCGACGCGGAGCCTCAGGTCGAGCGCCTCGGCGGCGTGCCGGCGCAGCGCCGAGAGCGCGACGCGCGCCGGGTGCAGCAGCGAGGGCGGGATGACGAGCGTGGCCCCGTCGCCGCCGAAGACGAACGGCACGGCCGTCTCGCCGGCCACGTTGAGCACGGCCGCGATCGAGGCGGCCCCGACGTAGTTCACGTCGCGGTAGCGCCCGGCCTGCACCGCCTCGGTCGAGCCTTCGACGTCTGTGACGACGATGAACCAGTCGTCGGGGAGCGGCGCGTAACGGCTCGGGTCGGTGATGTCGGCGAAGTGCTCGAGGGTGGGGAGGCGTGCGTAGAAATCGTCAGTCACCGGGGTGGGATGCCGCGTGGGGTCCCGTTGAGCATCGGCGCGGCCGGAGGACGCCTTAACGCCCGGCCAGCTCGCCCGCCGCGGCATCGTCCAGGAACCACAGCAGCCGCTCGCGCGCGCCGACGCGCTCGGCCGGCGGCGCGTGCTCCGGGTCTCGGAGGGCGGCGGCGACGGCCTCAGCCTTTTGCTCGCCCGCGACGAGGAAGAGGACGGTGCGCGCCGCGCTGAGGGCGGGGAACGTGAGCGAGACGCGGTCGCGCACGGGGTGGCGAGGCGGGGCCTCGGTCGCCACCACCCACCGCTCGGTCTCGCCGAGGGCCTCGCTCTCGGGGAAGAGCGAGGCGACGTGCCCGTCGGCTCCCATCCCGAGCAGGAGGAGGTCGAAGTCGGGCACATCTTCCCGGAAGTGCGCGCGGAGGGTCGCTTCGTAAGCCGCGGCGTCGGCCTCGGGGGTGCTGCCGGTCGGGACCGGGTGGACGTTCGGCTCAGGGACCGGGAGGTCGCCGAGCAGGGTCTCACGCGCCATCCGGCAGTTGCTGTCCTCGGCGTCGTGGGGGACGTGGCGCTCGTCGCCCCAGAAGACGTCCACGCGCTGCCAGTCGAGCGCGTGGCGGTAGTCGGCGGCGAGGAGCCGGTAGAGCGGCTGCGGCGTCGCGCCGCCGGTGAGCACGAGCGTCGCCCGGCTCCGCTCCGCGAGTGCCGCCCGCAGCGTCTCGACGAGGGTCTCGGCGGCGGCCCGCGCGAGCCGGACCGGGCTGGAGAAGGTGAAGACCTCGGGGGCGATCATCAGGGGTGTCGGGAGTCGAGGGTCGAGAGCCGAAGCTACGACGGGCGTCGAGAGCGGACTCCCGACCCTCGACCCTCGACACTCAGACGGCGAACTCCTCCTCCGGCGTCAGCTTGCGGCGGTCGGCGACGAACATCGAGGCCACGTCCATCGGCCCCCACGTGCCGGAGGCGTAGTCCTGCACCGGGAGGTCGGCCGCGAGGAGCGGCTCGAAGAGCGCCCAGGCGGCCTCGGTCTCGTCGGCGTGGACGAAGAGCGTCTGGTCGCCGGCCACGACGTCGGCCAGGAGCGTCTCGTAGGCCGTGGGTAGCGGGCCGAAGGCCTCCTCGTAGTCGAAGTCGAACTGCTGGCTCGACAGGTCGAAGCCGTCGCCGGGGGTCTTGACCACGAAGCCGAGCGTGAAGCCCTCGTCGGGCTGGAGCTTGATGCGGAGCACGTTGCGCGAGATCGAGAACTTCGGCGACTGCCCGAAGAGCTTGACCGGCGGGGCGCGGAAGTAGACGTCGATCTCGGTGAGGCGCTCGGGCAGGCGCTTGCCGGTGCGGAGCACGAAGGGCACGCCCTGCCAGCGCCAGTTCTCGACGTAGAGCCGGAGCGCGGCGAAGGTCTCGGTCGTCGAGTCCTTCGGCACGCCGTCATGCTCGAGGTAGCCCTCCTGGCCCTTCGCCGCCGTGTAGCGCCCGAGGACGACCTCGCGCGGGTTGATCGGGGCGACGGAGTGGAGCACCTTGACCTTCTCGCGCCGGATCGCCTCGGCGTCGAAGCGGGCCGGCGGCTCCATCGCCGTCAGCGTGACGAGCTGCGTGAGGTGGTTCTGCACCATGTCGCGCAGCGTGCCGGACTGGTCGAAGTACCCCGCCCGCCCCTCGGCCCCGACGGACTCGGCGACGGTGATCTCGACGCGGTCGATGTGGGTCCGGTCCCAGAGCGACTCGAAGAGCGCGTTGGCGAAGCGGAAGACGAGGAGGTTCTGCACGGTCTCCTTGCCGAGGTAGTGGTCGATCCGGTAGACCTGGCTCTCGTCGAAATACTGGTGGATGAGCGCGTTGAGCTCCTTCGCCGATGCGAGGTCGCGCCCGAACGGCTTCTCGACGACGAGCCGCGTCCAGCCGCCGCGCCGCTCGGCCTCGTCCTGCTCGCCGATCTCCTGGATGGATGTGGCGAAGGCCGACGGCGGGATGGCGAGGTAGTAGACCCGGTTGCCGGACAGCCCCAGCTCTTTCTCCATCGCGGTGGCGCGGGCGAAGACCGGGTCCATCTCGCCGCTGTCGTCCACCTGCTCGTAGGCGAGGCACTCGTCGCACCACGCCGCGAGGCCGCCGTCGTCCACGCCGTCCTCCTCGAGGGACTCGCGGAAGGCGTCGCGCATCTGCTGGTCGTCCCAGTCGGAGCGGCCGACGCCGAGGACGGCGACGCGGCCCACGTCCTCGCGCTCGACGAGGCCGCGGTAGAGGGCGGGGATGAGCTTGCGCTTGGCGAGGTCCCCGGTGGCACCGAGGAGGACGAAGAGGCAGGAGTCCATCAGGAGTCGGGAGTGGAGGGTCGGGGGTCGGGAGTCAGCCAGGCGTCGTGCGGTCAGCACCCGTAGGGGCGACCCCGTGTGGTTGCCCAGGGCGGGACTGGCACCCGGCTCGCCTTCACCGCGTGCGAGGCGTCAGGTGCCGGTCTCGGGGTCGGCACCGGAGACGGCAGCCTTGAGGGCGTGGCCGCCGAACTGGTTGCGGAGCGCGGCCAGCAGCCGGTTGTAGAACGCCCGGTCGTCGCGCGACTGGATGCGCTCGATGAGCGACTGCGTCAGCACCGGGGCCGGGATGTTGAGGTCCAGCGCCTCCTGGACCGTCCACCGGCCCATGCCCGAGTCGGCGACGAAGGGGGCGATCTCGGCGAGGCCGGGACCGTCCTCCTGGAGCGCGCGCTCGACGAGCTCG